>CAIVQM010000519.1 GCA_903908025.1 uncultured bacterium | reverse complement strand
GCCGCGGCCAGAGCTTCGCGCGCTGTCGCGAGAGCTGCAACGTCTCGCTCGCGTTGGCTGAGGCTGGCCCGCGCAGCCGACAGGGCGGCGACGCGCTGCGCAACAGTCGCAAAGTCACCGCGGCTGTCCTGCAGTGCCGTGCGCCGCGCCGCAAGCGCCACCTGGGCCAGATCCCGCTCGGCGACCGCAGAGGCTCGCCGCAGGTCGAGCCCAGAGCGGCTCTCGGCGAGGGAGCGACTGCGCTGTTGCAGTTCCTCGATGGCCGACGCCAACTGTCGAGTGGACGCCAGCGGGCCGTCGGCGGGGCCGGAGCCGTCTGGTACCTCGGTCAGCTCAGCCAGTCGCGCACGCTGAACATCGATCGCGTGCCGGTGGTCGTCGGCAGCCGAGCGCCGCTGGGTCGCCGCTGCCACATCGTCGCTGCTGACCTGCCCGTCGGTGGCCTCCGCAGGCCTCGGGTGCTCGCGCGCACCGCACACGGGGCAGGCCGCGCCGTCATCGAGTCCGCCGGCGAGCTCCGCGGCCATTCCGTCGAGACGCTTCCGGACGAGCGCGGCCTCCTCCTGCGCTGTCGCCGCTGCGATCCGTTGGGCATCCGCCAGACAGGCGGCGAGTGATGCCGCGAGGATCCTGAGCCGTTCGGGCAGCCCGTGGTCGCGCTCATGGTCGAGGCTCGCGATCTGCTCGTCGAATGCCACGATCGACTCATCCATGTCGATGAGCGCCTGCTCAGCCGCCGGCAGGCCCTGCTCGCTCACCTGCGCCTGCTCGAGCTGGCCGAGCATGTGGTCGACAACGCGACCGGCCGCTGCGGGCTCTGCGGGATCGGCATCGACCGACGCGAGCACCGGCAGGTGGGCCAGCGCATCGTTGCGAGACGTCGTCTCGATGGCCTCGACCTCCGAGACGCGGGCCGCGCATTCGTCGACCCGCCGACGCGCTTGCGCTCCTGCGCGACGTGCCTCGAGACGAACGTCGAGAGCATCGAGTTCCGCGGCACGGGCAGCTGCCACGCGGGACTGCTCCGTGAGTCGGCGTTCGACGTCGGCAACGAGATCGGTCAGGGCCGATGTCGCGGCCGGGCGCTCGGCCTGCTCGATCGGGACATCGTCAGGCGCCTCGTCGTCCGGGAGCCGGCTGTAGACATCGCGGATCGCCATGCGCACCGCGGCATCTGCGTCGTGCCGCTCCTGCTCCGCAGCCCGCCGGCGCTCATCGAAAGCCACCTCGATGCGTGAGTAGAGCTCTGTCGCGAAGATCCGCTCGAGGATCGTGAGCCGGTCCTTGCTCTCCGCGGCCAGGAAGTTGGTGAACTCCCCCTGCGGCAGCACCACGGTCTGCAGGAACTGCGACTTCGTCAGCCCGACCCAGCGCTGGATCTCCGCATCGGCCTCGCCCTTGCTTCCGGAGACCGGCTCCCAGCCCTCGTCGCCCGTGGAGCGGAAGGCCACGACGGACGATGCAACAGTGGTGAAGCCCTCGCGCCGCTTCTTCGCCCGCCTGTAGTCGGGCGTGCGACGCACCTTGAACCGCCCGGCCGAGGTGCTGAAGTCGAGTTCAGTGAACGACTCGGTGTCCGCGGCTGCGAAGTCCGACCGGAGCCGCTGGCGATCCGATCCCCGGCCCGCGACCTCGCCGTAGAGCGCGAAGACGATCGCATCGATGATCGTGGACTTGCCGGCACCGGTGGGGCCATCGATCAGGAACAGACTCGATCCGCCCAGGGCATCGAAGGGGATCACGTACTCACCCGCGAACGGGCCGATGGCTGCGAAGGACAGCGAATGGATGCGCATCAGCTGGGCCGCACGCCTTCGTAGACCGACCGCAGCAACTCAAGCTCCGCGGCCGTGACCTCACGACCTGCGACCTTGTGAACGAAGTCCGACATCACCTCGACCGGGTCTCGGCCGCGCGCATCACCACGAGCTCCGTGGCCGTCGACGGCGACACCGGCCGGCCGGTGCTCCTTGCGCAGGGCGAACGGGAACACGTCGTCGAGCCGCGCATGCATGCGCTCGGGATAGGCCGCATCGGTGACGATCAACTCGACGAAGTCCTGCCGGTTGGCGGCGTGCTCCTCGCCGAGGAGATCATCCATCGCCCCCGTGAGACGGACCATCCCCCGCCCCTCGGGCAGGGCGATGCGCTCGATGACTACCGGCACGCCGGGAGCACCCACCTCGACGAGAGCGACAGATTTGCCGTGCCCCGCCTCAGACAGGGAGTAGCGCAGCAGGGAGCCGCTGTAGGCGATG
>CAIVQM010000518.1 GCA_903908025.1 uncultured bacterium | reverse complement strand
GGTCTGGCCGACGACAACGTCTTAGTCGCCAACACCCTGCAGCTCTCCGGTGCCCTCCTTGCCGCGGGCAGGGCGCACTCCGTGCTGCCGCTCAGCGGCGTGACGCACATGACGCCCCAGGAGGTCGTGGCCGAGAACCTGCTACGCCTAGAGGTGGGCTTCCTCGCCGATCATCTCCACAGGCCCGGGCCCGGGTCGATGAGCGAGTCCGTCCCGTCGGTGTAGTTCGTGCCGGGCTCGTGGATCAGGTCGGCATCCCCTGCCTGCTCCATCGGGTCGCCGTCCTGCATCCCCTCAAGTTCCGACTCGGCGGTCAGGCCGGGATCCGGACCGACGATCGGCGTGGAGCCGAGGTACTCAGTGATCGGGAAGTGACAGGCCACCTGATGCCCGGGCTCGAACTCGCGGATGACGGGCTTGTCGACCTTGCAGATGTCCTGGGCGACGAAGCACCGCGTGTGGAAGACGCAGCCGGACGGCGGATTGACCGGGCTGGGCAGATCACCCGACAGCAGGATGTGCTCGCGGTTCTTCTGCGCCCGCGGATCAGGCACCGGGATCGCCGACAGGAGCGCATGCGTGTACGGGTGCAGGGGCCGTGCGTACAGCTCCTCCCGGCTGGTCAGCTCCATCACGTGACCCAGGTACATGACGGCGACGCGATGCGAGATCTGGCGGACGACAGCAAGGTCATGCGCCACGAACAGGTAGGCGATGCCGAAATCGTCCTGCAGGTCGCGCAGCAGGTTGATGACCTGCGCCTGAATCGACACGTCGAGTGCCGACACCGGCTCGTCGCAGACGATGAAGTGCGGACGGAGAGCCACCGCACGCGCAATGCCGATGCGCTGCCGCTGACCACCTGAGAACTCCGCCGGGTAGCGGTTGTAATGCTCGGGATTCAGGCCGACTCGGTCCATGAGGTCACGGACCGCCGCGCGGACGCCGCCGGCCGGTTCGACGCCCTGCACCGCGAAGGGCGCCCCGATGATGGCGCCGACGGTGTGCCGGGGGTTCAGTGCGTTGTACGGATCCTGGAAGATCATCGCGGCCTTGCGACGCAGCGGGACCATGTCCTTGGCCGACATCCGCGTGACATCGATGCCGTCCATCTCGACCTTGCCGGATGTCGGCTCGAGCAGACGCAGGGCCGTACGGCCGGTGGTCGACTTGCCGCACCCACTCTCGCCGACCAGACCGAGAGTCTCCCCCGGCTGCACATCGAAGCTGACGCCGTCGACAGCCTTAACCTGGCCGATCGTCTTGGGGAACAGCCCCTTCGATCGCACGGGGAAGTGCATCTTCAGGTCAGTGACCCGCAGCACGGGATCGCCCGCGGTATGGGAGCCATTCATGATCTCGGTCATGTCTCCTCCCTGCCCAGGCCGCGGAGAGCGATGGTCGCAACCACGCCACGCTCCTCCTTGGACATGTGGCAGCGGACCATGTGGCCAGGAGAAGTCGGCAGCAGGGCCGGTCGCTCCGTCGCGCACAGGTCGCCCTCGACACGGTCGGTGTACACACAGCGGGGATTGAAAACGCAGCCCGACGGGAGCCGGATCGGTGACGGCGGGTTGCCGGGGATCGGGTCGAGCCGCTCGGCCCGGACCTGATTCAGTCGCGGTACCGACGCCAGCAACCCGAGCGTGTACGGCATCTCTGGCGCGTAGAAGATGTCGTCGATGACGCCGCTCTCGACGACACGGGCGCCGTACATCACCGCGACCTGATCGGCAGCGTCAGCGACGATGCCGAGGTCATGCGTGATGAGAACCACGGCAGTGTTGTACTCCTGCTGGAGTTCGAGGATCAGTTCCATGATCTGTGCCTGAACCGTCACGTCGAGTGCCGTCGTCGGCTCGTCCGCGATGAGCAGGGATGGCGAGTTGATCAGAGCCATCGCGATCATCACGCGCTGGCGCATGCCACCGGAGAACTGATGCGGGTAGTCCTCAATGCGCTTCTCCGGCGAGGGGATGCCCACCTTGTGGAGCATCTCGATGGCTCGGTCGCGAGCCTCCTTCTTGCTCACCTTGTTGTGCACGTTGACGGCCTCGGTCAGCTGCGCGCCGATTCGGTAGAACGGGTGCAGGCTCGACATCGGGTCCTGGAAGATCATCGCCATGGTGCTGCCACGCATCTTGCGCAGTTCGTCGTCGGTCATGCCCACGACATCTTGACCATCAATCCAGACATGCCCGGTGACGTCGGCCGTTCGCGCGTTGACGAGACCCATGATGGCCTGCGCCGTAACGCTCTTTCCTGAGCCGGACTCGCCCACGATCGCGATCGTCTGGCCCTTGTCGATGGCGAAGGTCACGCCGTCGACCGCGCGGACCACACCATCCTCCGTCGGGAACTGCACGGAGAGGTCCTCGACCTCGATGTAGGCACGCCGGGGAGTCGGCGTCAGGTCGGTCATCACGTGAGTCTCACTCTCGGATCGATGACCGCATAGAGCAGATCGACAATCAGGTTGGCCACGATGATGAAGGTCGCCGTGACGAGGGTGATCCCCACGATGAGCGGCAGGTCGGCATCGTTCACGGAGTTCACGGCGAGGGAGCCGATACCGGGCAGGCTGAAGATGCTCTCGGTGATGATCGCACCGCCGAGGAGGCCGGCGAGATCGAGCCCCGCAGCAGTGACGATCGGGGTCAGGCCGGCCCGCAACGCGTGCTTGCGGATGACGATCCGCTCCGGCAGGCCCTTCGCCCGGGCCGTGCGGATGTAATCCTCACCGAGGACCTCGAGCATCTGGTTGCGCGTCAAGCGCATGTAGAAAGCGGCGTAGAGGATGGCCAGCACGATCCAGGGCAGGATCATCGTCTGGAGGAACTGCGTCGGGTTCTCGAATGGCGATACGTAGGACGGGTATGGCAGCAGTTGAAGGCGGATGACGATGAAGAAGATCGCCATCAGGCCGAGGAAGAACGAGGGCAGCGAGTAGCCCGCGAGGGAGATTCCCATGACGGTCTTGTCCTGCCACTTGCCGCGGCGCAGGGCGGCGTAGACGCCCACCGAGATGCCTGCCGCCAGCCACAGCACGAAGGCGCCGAGGGCCAGCCAGAAGGTGGCCGGGAAGCCCTCCTTGATGAGGACGAACACCTCCTCGCCACGCTTGAACGAGTAGCCCAGGCAGGGCGCGCTGCAGACGACGGGATCAGGTGAGTCCTTGGCGAAGGTGCGCCCCACGAAGATGCCCTTGAGGTACTCCCAGTACTGCTGGATCACGGGCAGGTCGAGGCCGAGGCGATGCCGGTTGGCCTCGATGATCTCCGGGGTGCAGGACTTGCCGCAGGTAAGGCGCGCCGGATCAGTCGGCAGCAGGCTGAACAGGACGAAGACGACGAACGTCAGCAGGAGCAACAGGAGGATCATGCTGATCACCCGTCGAACCACGTACGCGCTCATCATCTGACCTAACGGTGGAAGTGACAGCCCAGAGCGGACTGTTCGTAGAGGTGTACTGGGGGGCGGGCGACATGCGCCCGCCCCCCAGTCACCGTGCTGCTACTGCCCTGCGTACATCTGCCCGTACGGCCAAGAGCCGTAGGCGGGCCAGAGGTAGACGGGGCCGATCTTCGTGCCGGTCATGCGCTGCTCGCGACCGAACCTGGTGGGCACCACGACGACATCCTTCATCGCCTGCGTGTTCAGGTCCTGCCACATCTTCGCCTGCTTGGCGCGGTCGAGCTCGACCTTCGCAGCATCGACAGCCGTGTTGTACTCCGGGTTGTCGTACTGCGAGAGGTTGAATCCGCCGGTCGGCGTGAACAGCTCCGGGATGATGGTCGAGGCGTTCGGCCAGTCCGGTCCCCAGCCCGCGTTGATGAGCTCGTGGGCCTTCTCGGGGTCGAACACGACGCCGTAGTACTGACCGGGCTCGATCGGGTTCGGCTTGGCAGTGATGCCAGCCTTGCCGAGCGAGTCAACCACGATCGCGGCGGCCTTGTCGGCCGTCGGCGACTGCGGGTAGTCGAAGGTGATCGTCGGGGCAGCCTCGCCCGACTCAGCGATCAGCTTCTTGGCGTACTCCGGGTCACCCGTGTCCGGGATCTTCTGACCGAGGAGGGTGTCCCACATGCCGGTCGGCGCGTAGTCCTGGCCCATGTTCGGCTTGATGACGCCATCGGCGTAGTCACCCGAGAAGTCGCCGCCCGCGTTCTTGCGGAGTGCCTCGCGATCGAGGGCCACCGCGATGGCCTGACGGATCTTGAGGTTCGGCACCTTCTGCGTGTTGATGGCGAAGTAGCGGACGTACGGATCGAGCGTGCTGATCGCACGGCCGGCGTACTCCGGGTTCGCCTCGGTCGGGCTCTTGAACACGACTGCCAGCTGCTCCGGCTCGACGCCGAGGTTGATGGCGGTCTCATCGTTGCCCGAGCTCGTCATCGTCCGCTGGTCGATGACCTTGGGATCGATGCCGTAGTCGACCTCCCAGTTGTCCGGGAAGGCGCCACGGTAGGTGTCGCTCGCCGCATCCCACTTCGGGTTGCGAGCCAGGACCATCTTGCCGCCCTTGCCGTTCTTGTTCGACTCGATGAGGTACGGGCCGGACGCAACGGGCGCGTCGCCGTACTTCTCACCAGTGTCGGACGCCTTCGGAACCGGCGAGAACGCCAGCAGGGTGGTCGTGTAGTTGAAGTCCGGGACCGGCTTGTTCAGGTGGAACGTGACCGTCTTGCCGTCGGCCGAGCAGGTCACGGCCTTGTCGAACAGGTCCTGGCCCTCGCCCGTGTACGGGCCCTTGTATGCAGACGAGCCATCCTCAGCGGTGGGGATGTCGAGCATCGAGATCGCGTACGTCGGGCCACCGGTGATCACATCGGTGGCGAAGGTGCGCGAGACGCCATAGGCAACGTCAGCGCAGGTGATGGCGGCGCCATCCTGGAATGTCGCGCCATCGACGAGGGTGAAGGACCACGTCTTGCCGCCGTCGGCCACCGTGCCGGTGTCCGTGGCGAGGTCGGGAACCAGCGACGTGCCCTCGGCAGCATCCTGCGAGAACTTGTACGCGGTCAGGGTGCGGTAGATCGTGCCGTTGAAGAAGGCAAGATCCTCGCCCGTGTAGATGCGCTGCGGGTCGATCTGGTCGAACTGCTCTGCGTTGGTGAGGTAGTAGATCGTGCCGCCCTTAGTCGGCTCTCCACTGCCCGCGCTTCCGCTCGCCGAACTGTCCGAGCTGGAGCTGCTGCCCCCGCCGCAGGCAGCCAGCGCCAGCGCTGTAACAGCGCCGACCGCGGCCAGGCGCAGGCCCTTGTTGGCCATGCCCATCTTTCCTCCACTAATTCGGATCGAGTTACCTCGGTCCACGTCATCCCGTCCGAGTCGCCGGTTGGCGACCGCTTGACCGGATCTTCCTGGGTGCCGGATGCGCGAGCATGAGCTCACACCCGTCCGGCGCGGGGGTCTAGGGCATCGCGAACCGCGTCACCGACGAGGTTGAAGGTCACGACAAGGATCACGAGGACAGTGCCGGGGATGAACAGGTAGGACGGCACGACGCTGAAGTAGCTGACGGAGTTGCCGAGCATGCCGCCGAAGGATGTGTCAGGGGGCAGCACGCCGATACCGAGGAAGGACAAGGCCGCCTCGGTGCCGACGTAGGTCGGCAGGGTGAGCGTCGCGTAGACGAGGATCGGCGCCCACAGGTTCGGGAGGATCTCCTTGAACAGGATGCGCGGGCGACCAGCGCCCATCGCGACCGCCGCTTCAACGAACTCACGTTCGCGCACACTGAGGACCTGACCGCGCACGATGCGCGCCAGGTAGGGCCACCCGAAGAAGCTCAGCACGATGATCAGGTAGAGGATCCGCGACGGGTTGCCGTCGGGAACACCCAACTGCGTGAGGCGCTGGGTCAGGACGCCGGACAGAGCCAGGATGATCAGCAGGAAAGGGAACGCCAGAATCAGGTCCATCGTGCGGCCGATGATGGCGTCGGTCTTGCCGCCGGCGTAGCCCGAGATGATGCCGAGGGTCGTGCCGATGAAAGTGGTCAGAATGGTCGCCGTCGTGGCGATGAGGAGCGAGATGCGCAGCCCGTAGAGGAGCTGAGCCAGGATGTCGCGGCCCGTTCCCCACTCGACGCCCAGCGGATGCTCGGAGCTGATACCGCCCCACGGGCCGACCGGGCCGCCACCACTGTCGCTGATGGAGTCGCCATCGAACGAGTAGGGATCCACGCCCAGGAGCGAGGTGATGACGGGAGCGAAGATGGCGACCAGGTACAGCAGGATGAGGATGACCAAGCAGACCATCGCGGTCTTATCGCGGCGCAGCCGGGACCACACGATCTGGCGAAGCGACCGTCCCGTGATCTCCTCGTCATCGGCACCAGCGGGCAACGCGGAGGACGTGACGATGGTGCTCAAAGATGTCCTCCCGCTCCGCTCGGCCCGGCGTCAGGCGTGAATACCCGTGCCGGCCCCCCAAGGCTGGCCCCGTGAGATTACGCCATTGTGACTCGCCAGTAACAACCAGATTCGCTGTGTGCCGCCATACGTCACCAAATCGTGACGTTACGACCACAAAACGGCGGATACGTGGACTTCCTGCGGTGCGACAGCCAAAGAACGGATGGTCGTAGGACCTAGCCCTTGGGCTTGCGACCAGCCTTCGCACGGTCGTTCTGCGCGAGCAGCACCTTGCGGATCCGCACGAAGCCGGGCGTCACCTCAACGCACTCGTCCTCACGGCAGAACTCCAGGGCCTGCTCGAGCGACAGGTGCTTGTGCGGGATGAGCGGCACGAGGATGTCGCCGGAGGACTGACGCATGTTGGTCAGCTTCTTCTCCTTGGTCGGGTTGACGTCCATGTCATCCGACCGCGAGTTCTCTCCGACGATCATGCCCTCGTAAACGTCGGTGCCGGGGCCCACGAACATGGTGCCGCGCTCCTGGAGGTTGGCCAGGGCGAATCCGGTGGTGGCGCCCGTGCGGTCGGCGACCAGCGAGCCCGTGGGGCGGGTGCGGAGCTCGCCGTGCCACGGCTCGTAACGATCGAAGACGTGGTGCAGCAGGCCGGTGCCACGGGTCTCCGTGAGGAACTCGGTACGGAAGCCGATCAGGCCGCGGGCCGGGACGACGTACTCCATCCGGACCCAGCCGGTGCCGTGGTTGACCATCTGCTCCATACGGCCCTTACGGAGAGCCATGAGCTGGGTGACGACGCCGAGGTAGTCCTCGGGGATGTCGACGGACAGCCGCTCCATGGGCTCGTTGATCTTGCCGTCGATGATCCGGGTGACGACCTGCGGCTTGCCCACAGTGAGCTCGAACGCCTCGCGACGCATCAGCTCGACGAGGATCGCGAGCTGCAACTCGCCACGGCCCTGGATCTCCCAGGTGTCGGGGCGCTCAGTCGGGAGCATGCGGATCGAGACGTTGCCGATGAGCTCGGCCTCGAGGCGCTGCTTGACCTGGTTGGCCGTCAGCTTGGTGCCGCTGCGGCCGGCGAGCGGCGAGGTGTTGATACCGATGGTCATCGAGATCGACGGCTCGTCGACGGTGATGACGGGCAGCGCGACCGGGTTCTCGATGTCGGCGAGGGTCTCGCCGATCGTGATCTCTGGGATGCCGGCGACCGCGATGATGTCGCCTGGGCCTGCCTCCTGGACCGGCACGCGCTCGAGCGCCTCCGTCATCAGCAGTTCGACGACCTTGGCACGCTCGACGGTGCCGTCGGCCTTCATCCACGCGACCTGCTGGCCCTTGCGGATGGTGCCCTCATGCACGCGGCACAGCGCCAGACGACCGAGGTACGGGGAAGCGTCGAGGTTGGTGACGTGAGCCTGCAGCGGCTTGGCGGGGTCGTACTGCGGCGGCGGCACGGTCGTGAGCAGCTGACGGAACAACGGCTCGAGGTCCTCCGCATCCGGCATCCCACCGTCGGCGGGGCGCGTCAGGGAGGCCCGGCCGGCCTTGGCACTGGTGTAGACGATCGGGAACTCGATCTGCTTCTCGGTGGCATCCAGATCGAGGAAGAGCTCGTAGGCCTCGTCGACGACCTCGGCGATGCGCGAGTCCGGACGATCGACCTTGTTGATGACGAGGACGACGGGGAGGTTCTTCTGCAGCGCCTTGCGCAGGACGAATCGGGTCTGGGGCAGCGGGCCCTCGGATGCGTCGACCAGCAGCACGACCGCGTCGACCATCTCGAGACCGCGCTCGACCTCGCCGCCGAAGTCCGCGTGGCCGGGGGTGTCGATGATGTTGAACGTCACACCGCCCTCAGGGGCCGCCGGCCCGACATAACGGACAGACGTGTTCTTCGCGAGGATCGTGATGCCCTTCTCGCGCTCGAGGTCCATCGAGTCCATGACGCGGTCGTTCACGTCCTGGTTGGCCCGGAAGGCCCCCGACTGCCACAGCATGGCGTCGACGAGAGTCGTCTTCCCGTGGTCGACGTGGGCGATGATGGCGATATTTCGAAGGTCTTCTCTGGAAGTCACCCTGTGACCCTATGAGGTGCGACGCTGTTCCCTGAAATCGCGAGAGGTGGACCATGACCTGGTATTCGGACATTCCGGCCCGTCGGGCCCGTCAGATCGCCGGTGATCTGTGGCTGGTGCTGTGGACTCTGCTGTGGATCTGGGTCGCCGTCCGGCTCCACGAACTGATCATGAATCTGGCCACGCCAGGGGCCGCCATTGCCAGCGGCGCCCGCGATCTGGCCACCAGCATTGACTCGGCCGGGGAGTCGATCGGCGGCATCCCCCTCGTGGGAGACACCCTCGGCGCCCCCTTCGACGGGATGAGCGCCGCCGCCCGGTCGATCGCCGACGCGGGCCAGGCCGAGGCGGACGCGGTCGCCACCCTCGCGATGTTCCTGTCGGTGGCCCTGGCGGTCCTCGCCTTCGCGTCCTTCGCTGCCTTCTGGATCCCGATCCGGATCGCCTTCATGCGGCGGGCCACCGCGGCCCAGAGGTTCGTCGATGCCAACGAGGACCTCGACCTGTTCGCCCTGCGGGCCCTGGCCCGGCAGCCCCTGCACGTGCTGGCCCGGATCAGCGACGACCCCGCGGGAGCCTGGCGGCGCGGCGAGCGGCCGATCATCCACGCGCTCGCCTCGCTGGAGCTGCGCGAGGAGGGCCTCCGCCCGCCGGCCCTGCCAACCCCAACCGTCTAGGCAGGACCATGGACACCGACACCCTGATCATCGGGGCATCCGCCGCTGGCCTCGCGACGGCGGCCAGCCTCGCTCAAGCCGGCCAGCCGTTCGAGATCCTCGAGGCGACCGATGTCGTCGGGACGGCATGGCGCCACCACTACGACCGGCTCCACCTCCACACCCCGAAGTCGAGCTCGAGCCTGCCCGGGCTCGAGATGCCCCGGGACTGGCCGCGGTACCCGTCACGCGATCAGGTTGTCGAGTACCTCGTGGAGTACTGCGACCACTTCGACATTCGCCCGCAGTTCAACCAGCAGGCCACGAGCATCGAACGGCGGGACGGCGCGTGGTTCGCGACGACCGCGGACCGCGAGTGGTCCGCGCGCAATGTCGTGATCGCAACGGGCGCGACCCGCATTCCTGTCCGACCGTCGTGGCCGGGGATGGACGAGTTCTCCGGGTCGGTGCTGCACTCGAGCGAGTACGTGAACGGCGATCCGTGGCGCGGGGGGAACGTGCTGGTCGTCGGCTTCGGCAACTCGGCTTGCGAGCAGGCTCTCGACCTAGCCGAGCGCGGCGCACATGCGTCCCTGTCCGTGCGCTCCCCCGTCAATGTCGTGCAGCGCGATGTCCTCGGTGTCGTGCCGGTCCTGCAGCTCGGCATCGTGATGCGGCACCTGCCGCCACGTGTCGCTGATGCCCTGTCCTGGCCGCTCGTGCGGTTGACCGTCGGCGACATCACGAAGGTCGGCCTGCGCAAACTCCCATACGGCCCCAACACGCAGATCGCCCGCGACCGGCACATCCCCCTGCTCGATATCGGCACGATGTCCGCGATCAAGCAGGGCCGCATCGGCGTGCACGGAGGCATCGACCACTTCACCGCCGACGGCGTTGTCTTCACCGATGGCAGCGCGCTCGCCTGCGATGCGGTCGTGCTCGCCACCGGCTACCGCCCGGGGATCGCCGACTTCCTGCCGGAGTGGGAACAGGTCTGCGATCCCGAAGGAATGCCGCTGGTGTCCGGGCAGCCGACAGCGCTGCCGGGGCTGTACTTCTGCGGGATGTTCGTGTCGCCGTCAGGCATGCTGCGCGAGATGGGCATCGAGGCCCGCTCCATCGCAGCGTCGATCGCTGCCTCCTGACGGCCGCTACCGCGCAGGCGGCAGTTCGGCCATCCGAACGGCGATCAGTCGCTTCAGGAGTTTCTTCGGCAAGGGCGTGGCCACGTCGAACTGGAACGAGCCCTTCGACACGACGTAGCCCGCGAGCTCATCGGTCAGTTGCGAGGTCACGTTTCCGCTGTGCGTCGCAAATGTGAGGTGGTTCTTGAAGGCTGCGAACCCGGCGACGGCCTTGCCGTTGACTTTGAATACGGGGACGCCGTACGAGATCCCCTGCTCAGCATCGGGAACGATCTCGAGGATGGTTTGGCGCACCTTCTCCAGGGTCGAGCGCTTCGACTCGTCCAGGGCACCGATGTAGTCGTCGATCTCTGCAGCAGACATCGCACCATTGTGAACCAAACTGCGGCGTCAGGCGAGGTACGCCTCGAGCGAGTCGAAGTAGCTCTCCATGCCCGCCTGCGCCTGGACGGCCTGCCCTTCGGGGAGCTCCCCGAACTGGCTGAACTTCACCCAGCTGCGGAAGTCCCGGCTCTCGAACTCGATGCGCACGAGATGGTGCGGCGCAGACTCGTCGCGCGCAGCGAACTCGTCGGCGTCCTGCGTGTAAGCCATCGTGTGCTCGAGTCGCGCGTTCTGCACGACGACCGTGTAGCGGCCGTAGAAGTAGGCGACGAAGTCCATGGCCGGCACATCGACGGCCACCGACCAGGCACCACCCTCGACCGGGTCCGAGACGACCGATCCGGGAAGGACCGACAGGTCCGTCGGGTGGTACCAGGCCTCGAGCGCGACGGGATCGGTCCAGGCCGCCCACAGGATGTCGATGGGCAGGTCGAGCTCGCGTTCCACGGAATAGAGGAAGTTGTCGTTCATCGTTCTCCTAGCTCTTCGAGTAATCCACGGCTGCAGGAATCAGGACTCCAGAGAGGTGCGCAACGCCGGCGCTTCCACCGAAGCAAATTGCCAGATCAACTCTGGCTGGGTGCGGTGATAGTGATGCGCCAGCACGACCCGCAAGCCAGCGATTCCGGCCCAGTCAACGTCCGGGTGCTGATCCTTGAGCTGTTGTGAGCAGTTCGTCGAAGCCTCACCGATGATTTCGAGGAGTCTCTCGGCAGCTCGGATGAGGATCTCCTCATTCACTGTGCCCCGCGACCGGCGCACCTCCTCCAGGGCTGCGCACGCCTCAACGATGTCGATCCGACGTAGGTCGTCCCCACGGGTCACAGCGAAACGGCCTCAGCCAGAATGTGTGCATCTCGGTCCTTGAGTCCGCCGACCGGAACAACATCAACCTCGCAGTTCAGGAGAGCCCGCAGATCCAGCTCCAGATTCACCTGATCGAGTATCGATGCACCAGGACCGAATTCGACCAGGAAGTCCACGTCGGACTCTTCGCGATCCTCGCCGCGGGCGACCGATCCAAATACCTTGATGGTCAAGGCATGGCGTTTGGCGAGCAGACCCTTGATCTCGTCAGCTCGCGCAATCACGGTATTGCGAATCTCGCCCACGGCCGGATTCTAGCCGCTTGGCCTGCAGAAACGATCGGAGCTTTCAGCGAACCTCGGGAGCAAGGGCGGGCAGGACGCGGGTGACGAGCAGCGGCGCCAGATCATCCCGGGTCGCCATCTCATCAGGGTGCAGCAACAGTAGATCCTCGATCTCGGCACGCACGCTCAATCCGTCGATCCACGGATGCTCGAAGATGTGGCCGTGGACCGTGTGATCGGGCTCGTTCGCCGCGGGTGCCGTCCACTCCCCCAGGAATGTCAGGTGCGCTGGGTCCAGCTCAGCCCCGACCTCCTCGAAGAGCTCGCGAACCGCAGCCTGCGCCGGCGTCTCGCCCGCCTCGATCTTCCCGCCCGGGAGCATGTAGCGGCTCGTGCCCCGCTTGCGCACGACGAGGATCCGTCCATCAGCATCGCGCAGCACAACGGCCGAGACGATGAAGTCAGGCGCGCTGCCTCCAACGCCTGGCCGAGGTGCCTCAGGTCCCACGGGTTCCCGTACCAATCTCTCGCCGACTCCACACCTGAGCGTCACAACCCGCGCGGTGTGTGACGCTGGGGTATGGAGTCGGCTAGACGTTGAAGCGGAACTCGACGACGTCGCCGTCGGACATCACGTAGTCCTTGCCTTCGATGCGCACCTTGCCCTTGGCCTTCGCCTCGGCCATCGATCCTGCGGCCACCAGATCGTCGAACGACACGACCTCGGCCTTGATGAAGCCCTTCTGGAAGTCGGTGTGAATGACGCCAGCGGCCTCGGGTGCGGTGGCCTTCTGCGGGATGGTCCAGGCCCGCGCTTCCTTGGGGCCAGCGGTCAGGTAGGTCTGCAGGCCCAGAGTCGCGAAGCCCACGCGCGCAAGAGCGTGGATGCCGGACTCGTCCTGCCCCACCGACTGCAGCAGTTCCAGAGCCTCGTCCTCGGGGAGCTCCACGAGCTCGGCCTCGAGCTTGGCATCGAGGAACACTGCCTCGGCGGGGGCAACCATCGCCCGCATGCGCGCCTTGAACTCCTCGTCGGACAGTTCGTCCTCGTCGACGTTGATCACGTAAAGGAAGGGCTTCGCGGTAAGCAGGAACAGCTCGCGCAGCGGAGCCGGGTCGATGCCGGATGCGAAGACCGTCGTGCCCTGATCGAGCAGCGCGCGAGCCTCCTCCGCCGCCTCGAGAATGGCCGTGCGCGACTTGTCGGTGCGGGCCTCCTTCTGCAGGCGCGGGATCGCCTTATCGAGGGTCTGGATGTCCGCGAGGATCAGCTCGGTGTTGATCGTCTCCATGTCGTCCTCGGGAGAGACCCGGCCTTCCACATGCACGACGTCTTCATCGATGAAGGCGCGCAGCACCTGGCAGATGGCATCGGACTCGCGGATGTTCGCAAGGAACTTGTTGCCCAGGCCTGCGCCTTCGCTGGCGCCCTTGACGATGCCCGCGATGTCGACGAACTGGACCGTTGCCGGCAGCAGCCGTTCAGACCCGAAGATCCCCGCCAGCACCGCGAGCCGCGGATCGGGCACACCCACGACACCGGTGTTCGGCTCGATCGTCGCGAACGGGTAGTTCGCCGCCAGGACGTTGTTCTTGGTCAGGGCGTTGAACATGGTGGACTTGCCGACGTTGGGCAGTCCGACGATTCCGATGCTGAGGGCCACGTTGCCAATC
>CAIVQM010000517.1 GCA_903908025.1 uncultured bacterium | reverse complement strand
TCGGTCTCGCTGGTCTTGATCGCGGCCGCCGTTGCATCACCCATTGGCGCGGTGCTTGCCCTGCGAGCCTGGCCAAAGCCGGTTCTGCAGACCTGAGGGCCGGTGCCCAAGACTCAGTCCAGGGCGGCGTGACCCTCTCGGGTGGTTGTTCGCTGTCGGGCGATGCCGCAACGTCAAGTTGTGGCCTTCTCGATCGAGCTGACGGACCAGCAGTGGAACCTCGTCGCTGACCTCTTCGACCCTCCTCGCCGACGCGGAGCGCCGTCGAGGACCGATCGGCGGCAGATGGTGGACGCGATGCTCTTCCTCGCCCGCACCGGCTGCCAGTGGCGCTACCTCCCGGAGCGGTTCGGCCCGTGGGGCGCGGTCTGGCAGCAGTGGCGACGGTGGCGGGACAACGGCGTGTGGGCGAAGGCCATGACCCTCCTGGCGAGGCACATCCGGGTCAAGGAGAACCGGAACGCGATGCCCTCGATGGTCGTGATCGATGCGCAGACGGTCAGGGGTGGCCGGGCTGGCCCGACATTCCACGAGGCCGGTGGTCGTGGCGGGCGCACCAACGGGGCCAAGCGCAGCATCCTGGTCGACCGCATCGGGCTGCCAATCGCGGTCCGGGTCGACTCGGCCAAGCCGCACGATGTTGCGGCCGGCCGTCTGCTCATCCACGAGGCCCTGCCCGACCTACCCCGCGTCTCCTTGGTGCTGGCGGATCGTGGCTATCGTGCGCTCAACAAGGCTGCCCAGCGGCACAACGCCCGGTTCGAGGTTCGGTCTCGCCCTCCCGGGACGGTCAGATTCAAGCCACTGGCGCTCGTCTGGCGCGTCGAGACGACGTTCGCACAGCTCGGTCGGTGGCGACGGCTGTCGCGCTGTTTCGAGCAGACTCGCGCGGGTGCCGAGACCTGGCTCGAGGTTGCCTGTTTCGGCTACATGCTCGGGCGGCTGTAGGTCCGGCACTCAGAACGGCTCGTGCTCGCGGTCCTCGGCGGCCCGGACTTCGGCTGGGGCGAGGTAGCGCCGCCGTGCGGCAGCCACGGCGCCGGGCGTTGCGAGGACCCGGCCGAGATTGCGCACCCAGCGGTCGAGGGCCGGGTCCGCATACTCGAACCTGTCGAGCGAGAACGAGCCGATGTCGTGCGCGTTCCTCGCGGCCCACTCCTCCGGCGAGAGGTCCTCCGACATCCATGCCCGCATCCTCCGCTCGATCTCGGGATCGGCAGGGTGTCGGCGCTGTGGCTTGCTCATGGGTAGGCGATCTCCACCTGGATCCAGCGGGCGTCAAGGTCCCACGACCATCGTGTCGCCGATCCGCCCAGGAGGTCAACCGTTCTGCCCGCCGTGCGCCCGAGCACGGTGTCGCCGGGGGCGACCCCGGCTCGGAGTTGGGCGAGCGTCGGCTGGTCGGGCAGGATGTTCGTGAATCGGATCCGCGCAGGGCTGCCGAGCCCCGCCGTGTCGATGGCCTGCGCGAGCATGTCGCCCCCGGTTCCCTTCGGCATCGTGGTGCCGCGGAAGACATCCGACACGCTGAGTCCGCCATCGGCCTGCGGCTGCATCAGGACGAAGGCCTTCTGGTCGCCGGCCCACGTCGCCTGCACGTCGCCCCAGTCCTTCACGACGATCCTTGGGGTCGAGTTCGTATACAGACCCTCAGTCCAGGGCGGCGTGCAGCTCCGGGCCGTGGCGCTTGAGCCAGCGGCGCCACACGGCGTAGTCCGGCACACGGGTCTCCAGCAGCTCCCAGAACCGCGGGCCGTGGCCAAAGACACGCAGATGGCATAGCTCGTGGA
>CAIVQM010000516.1 GCA_903908025.1 uncultured bacterium | reverse complement strand
GTGAGCGCACGCGAGAACGAGGCGACAACGCCGGGATTGCGGGCGAGCATGGCATTTGCCTTGTCGCGGCTGTAGCCACCCGACAATGCGACGACGCGCAGGACCCGCGGATGGGCGACGAGGTCAGTGTAGAAGCCATCCTCGTCTGGCAGCGTGAGCTTCAGCATCACGTGCTGGTCGGCGTTGAGGGCATCAAGTTGCGCGACGAGGGCCGCCTTGAGCAGGACCTCGGCGGCTGCCTTCTCGGAGCTGGTGATGTCGACCTCGGGCTCGATGATCGGCACCAGATCGGCGTCGAGGATCTGCCGGCCGATCGCGAACTGCTGGTCTACGACCGCGCCGACGCCGACGGGGTTGGCGAGCGTGATCACCGAACGCATCTTGGTTCCGAATACGCCGTGCGCGATGGCGCGGGCAAGCAGTTCGTCGAGCCCCGGCATGGGCTTCATCAGCTTTGCGCCATCGACCTCATCGGCTAGACCCTTGTCGACCTTGAGGAAGGGCACGACCTGCTTGTTCCGCCACAGGTACTCGGCTGTTCCGATGCCGTCCACCTGGCGTTCCATCGTCATCTCGAACAGGATCGCGCCGAGGATGCGGTCGCCGTTGAACGACGGGCTGGTGATGATGCGCGTGCGCATCTGGTGGATGCGGTCGTACATCTCCGTATTGCCGGAGTAGGCAGACTCCTCGACGCCGTACAACTGCAGGGCTTTTGGGGTGCTGCCGCCGCTCTGGTCCAGGGCGGCGATGAATCCCTTGCCATCCCGCATCTTCTGGAACATCTCGGTATTCATGGCAGTCCCCTTCGGTCGTGGTGATGTCCACGCTACCGAGGTGAGCCGACGGTGGCCAGACGAGTGGGGTCCGGCCGGCCCGCATCAACCTGCCGGAGCCCCGTCCAGTGACCACGGGAGGAAAACGAGGGCGCCGAGCAGCGCCAGCCCAATGAGTGCCATCGGGAGGAGATTGCGGCGCAGGCGCCCACACGACCAATAGCCGAAGGCCAGTAACGCCAGCACTATCACCGTGCGAAAGAGTGCGCCTGCGTCCACCGGTTCACCATTTGGCGCGAGCACCTGGCCACCGAGGCGGGCGAAAATGAACATCACAATTCGGAAGATCGGCGCAGCCTCCAGGAGAATGAAGGCGAGGAACATGGAATCGGCGTGCAGGTCCCGGTCACCGCGGCGCAGGCCGACCAGCGCCCGAACGATGGCGAAGACAATCATCACGGGGAGCAGCGTGAACATCACCCTGTTGAACGGCGTGCGAATCACCCACAGGCTGAGCGACAGTGCAAGGAGGACGAATGCCGGCAACAACGTGCACAGAATGATCGGCCCGAGGGTCTTGTGCACCGTAACGAGTTTCGCGGATCGCACCCCACGACGAGCGAGGACGAATTGACTGAAGAGCGCCGCGGCGAGGACGAATGCGGCCACGGCGTGCCACGTGATCAGCGTGTAGGACTCCACTGACATCCCGAGAATGGACACCTCGGGATCCGGCAGTTGCATTGCTGCGGCTACGCCACCCCACGTACCGTTCCTGACGTAGTGCGACACCGACGGGATGAACACCAGGTTCGAGATGAAGGCCACGCAAACGAGCACGAATTGCGTTCGGCTCAGCGAAAGGGTGTCCTTCGAGAAGGTGCGATCGACTCTTGATCCCTTTGGCATCCAGGCGACCCTACCGGGTAGTCAGGAGGTAGCTGCTTTGGTCAGGAGGCTCTCGCTTTGGGCGAGTGACTCCCGGTGGCGCTCGGTCTCGCGCGGTGGTCCTGAGCTGGTGCGAACGACGAGGGGCCCGGGCTGAACCAGCCGCAGGCCACCAGGGCGCGCGCCGTCGAGTCGTCGCATCAGCGTCTCGGCGGTGGCCTTGACGAGGGTCTG
>CAIVQM010000515.1 GCA_903908025.1 uncultured bacterium | reverse complement strand
AGCAGGATCTGGTAGCCCTCGTGGGCGAAGCGCTTGGCCTCGGAGTGGACCTTGGTCACGAGCGGACACGTCGCGTCGATGGTCTTGAGGCTGCGGGCGGCAGCCTCCTCGTGGACCACCGGGGCGACTCCGTGAGCCGAGAAGACCACCGTCGCGCCCTCCGGAACCTCGTCGAGTTCCTCGACGAAGATCGCGCCGCGCTCCTCGAGCGCATGCACGACGAACTTGTTGTGCACGATCTGCTTGCGGACGTATACGGGTGGGCCGTAGAGCTCGAGGGCCTTCTCGACCGTGACGACCGCACGGTCGACGCCGGCGCAGTACCCACGTGGGGCAGCGAGCAGGACCTTCTTCCCGTGAGTCATGCACCCATGTTAGGTGCTGGTCCCCAACCCCGCCGATCCGCTTTAGGCTGCGCCCATGGCCCTGGAGACAAGCCCCGAGTCGCCGGCGGCCGTCCGCACCATCTCGCGGATCCTGGCTGACTGGATCGGCAGGCTCGGTGCCGTGTGGATCGACGGGCAGGTGGCGGAGTACCGGCCGCGCCCCGGTGCCCGCAACCACTACCTCGTTCTTCGCGACACCGACGTCGATATGTCACTGAGCGTCGTCGCTGACGTCTCGATCATCGGTCGCCTCGACCCGCCGCTCGCCGAGGGGCAGCGGATCCTCGTGCACGCCAAGCCGGACTTCTGGACGGGCCGCGGTTCGCTGTCGATGCGGGCGAAGGAGATCCGACCCGTCGGCATCGGCGCCCTGCTCGCGGAGCTCGCGCGCCTGAAGGATCTGCTCGCTGCCGAAGGGCTCTTCGCCCCCGAGCGCAAGAAGCCGTTGCCGTTCATCCCGACCCGCATCGGCCTCATCTGCGGACGTGCGAGCGCCGCGATGGACGATGTGCTGGCGAACGCCCGCGAACGCTGGCCTTCGATCGAGTTTGAAGTGCGGGAGGTACCCGTGCAGGGCGTGCAGGCCGTCCCCGCCGTAACGCAGGCGCTCGCCGAACTCGACGCGATGCCCCAAGTCGACGTCATCATCGTCACGCGCGGCGGCGGCAGCGTCGAGGACCTGCTGCCGTTCAGCAACGAGACGCTGGTGCGAGCCGTGGCCGCGTGCCGGACACCGGTCGTCAGCGCCATCGGCCACGAGCAGGATGCCCCTCTCATCGACTTCGTAGCCGACCTGCGGGCATCGACGCCGACCGACGCGGCGAAGCGGGTGGTGCCCTCACTCCGTGAGCAGGTGACCCTCGTCCAGGGACTCCGCAGGCGAGGCTCCATCGTGATGGGGCACTTGATCGACCGCGAGCAGCAGGCCCTCACCAACCGGCGTCAGCGCTCCCGTTCGGTCATCAGGAGCCGGCTCGACGCGGCCACCAGCGACGTCACTCACCTCGCGGCCCGAGTCCGATCGCTCTCCCCCGCCGCGACCCTCGAACGCGGATACGCCATCGTCATCACCGACGATGGTGCGATCGTCCGCGACGCGTCACAGGTGGCAAAGGGATCGACACTCGATATCCGCGTCGCCGCCGGCCGGCTGCACGCCACCCGCACCGACGAGCCCGGGAACTAGAGTCACGCCATGGCCACCAAGCCCACCACTCCCAGCTACGAGCAGGCTCGCGACGAACTCGCTTCCGTGGTCGCCTCCCTCGAAGCGGGCGGGCACACCCTCGAGGAGTCGCTACGGCTCTGGGAGCGCGGCGAAGAGCTTGCGGCCGTGTGCCAGACCTGGCTCGAGGCGGCCCGCGAGCGGGTGTCGGCAGCAGACGAGCAGGCGGGCGTCAGCCCGACGTCGTGACCGGCTGAATCGATCCGGCCAGGGCGATGAGCTCGTCCCAGCCGGCTGAGCCAGACACCACCGTGACAGTTCCGACATCCGAGAGGACAAGGCTCCGCCTCTCGTCGGTCTCGCGGCGCTCCCACGTCACATCCCCGACCACCTGCTCCCCCGCAGGGGTCCCACTCGCCGTCTGCTCGTCGAGGTAGCGCGGCCCGCTCGCCGTCGACTCCGAGAACTGCGCATACTCGCCCCTGGGCGTGACGTAGCCGAGGTGCAGGACATTGGCACCGTCCGACTCGACCGTGGACTCCCAGCGCGCACTCGTCGCCTGCCACTCGGCTGGCAGGCTCGCAGGCGCCTGCACGGTGAACTCGGCTGTGCCGGCAGCCAGGGCCACCAGAGGAGCGGTCTCCACGACCCTGATCGCCTCCGGGTCCGGCCGCCACGCCAGCAGGACGATGACGAAGACGAGGGCGAGCACGACCGCCATGGAGCGGATCATGTCCCCCACGGTCTGCCGCATTCGGGCATTGCGTCGCCCGGTGGGCTGGACATCGGGTGTCGTCACGGGCCAATCATGATCCATCGAACAGGAAGCCGACCCCCCGGCTTGGCTACGCTGCCCGCATGACCATCGACGCCCTGTCCACCGAGGTACCCGACCGCAACCTGGCCCTCGAACTCGTCCGAGTCACCGAGGCCGCCGCAATGGCCGCTGCACGGTGGGTCGGGCGCGGCGACAAGAACGGTGCCGACGGTGCCGCCGTCAACGCCATGCGCCATCTGATCGGCAGCGTGTCGATGAACGGCATCGTCGTGATCGGCGAGGGCGAGAAGGACGACGCGCCCATGCTGTTCAACGGCGAGCGCGTTGGCGATGGCACAGGGGCCGAGGCCGACGTCGCCGTCGACCCCATCGACGGCACCACCTTGGCGGCGAAGGGCATGCCCAACGCGATCGCCGTCCTCGCCGTCGCTGAGCGAGGGGCCATGTACGACCCGAGTGCCGTGTTCTACATGGAGAAGCTCGTCGTCGGCCCGGACAGCGCCGATGTCATCGACATCACTGCACCCATCGGCGTGAACCTGCAGGCGATCGCCCGCCGCAAGGGCGAGCACGTCGCTGACCTGACCGTCTGCATCCTCGATCGCCCGCGTCACGACCAGTTGGTGGCTGATGTCCGCGAGGCCGGGGCCCGCATCAAGTTCATCACCGACGGTGACGTCGCCGGCGCGATCATGGCCGCCCGCGCCGGCACGGGAGTCGACCTGCTCGCCGGTATCGGCGGGACGCCGGAGGGCATCATCACTGCCTGCGCGATCAGCTGCATGGGCGGGATGATCCAGGCTCGCCTGTGGCCGCGCGACGAGGCCGAGCGCCGCAAGGCCATCGACGCCGGCCATGACCTCGACCGGGTGCTGACCACGACCGATCTCGTCACCGGCGACAACATCTTCTTCTGCGCCACGGGAATCACCGACGGCGAGCTGATGGAGGGCGTGCGCTACACCCCCGACGGCCCCACAACGCACTCCATCGTCATGCGGAGCAGGAGCGGCACCATCCGCGAGCTGCGCAGCGAGCACCGGCTGGCAAAGCTGGCGACCTACGCCAGCGTCGACTTCCGCAGCGCCGGCGGGGGCACCCCGGCCTGAGCCTGCACCACAGTTCGTCTGCACGGGTCCTACGCTGAACCCGTGACCGACTTCGCATACGCCGAGATGCTGCCCCTGACGGATGACGAGACCCCGTACCGGCTCGTCACCACCGAGGGGGTCGGCGAGGTCACCCTGGGCGATCGCACCTTCCTGACGGTGGCGCCCGAGGCACTGCGGATCCTGGCGTTCGAAGCACTCAAGGACATCTCCCATCTGCTGCGTCCGGGCCATCTCGCCCAACTGCGCCGCATCCTTGACGATCCCGAGGCCAGCCCCAACGACCGCTTCGTCGCCCTCGACCTGCTGAAGAACGCCAACATCGCCGCGGGGGGCATCCTGCCCATGTGCCAGGACACCGGCACCGCGATCGTCATGGGCAAGCGCGGCCAGCAGGTGCTCACCGAGGGCGAGGACGAGCGCGCGCTCTCGCACGGCATCTTCGACGCCTACCAGAAGCTGAATCTGCGCTACTCCCAGTTGTCGCCTCTGTCCATGTGGCAGGAGCGCAACACCGGCACGAACCTCCCCGCGCAGATCGAGCTGTATGCCGACACCCACGTCGGCCACGAGAACCAGTACGACTTCCTGTTCATGGCGAAGGGAGGTGGCAGCGCGAACAAGAGCTACCTGTTCCAGGAGACGACGGCCCTGCTGAACCCCGAGTCCTTCGCCCGCTTCCTCGACGAGAAGCTGCGGGCACTCGGTACGGCAGCGTGCCCGCCCTACCACCTGGCCATCGTCATCGGCGGCACGAGCGCGGAGTTCGCACTGAAGACGGCGAAGTACGCCAGCGCCCGCTACTACGACACGCTGCCGGTGCACGGCTCCGACGAGGGCCGCGGCTACCGCGACCTCGCGATGGAGCAGGAGGTCCTCGCGATGACGCAGGCCTTCGGTATCGGGGCGCAGTTCGGCGGCAAGTACTTCTGCCACGACGTGCGCGTGATCCGGCTGCCCCGTCACGGCGCCTCGTGCCCCGTCGCGATCGCCGTCTCCTGCTCCGCTGACCGACAGGCCAAGGCCCGCATCACGCGCGAGGGAGTCTTCCTCGAGCAGCTGGAGACAGAGCCGGCGCACTACCTGCCGGAGGTCACCGACGACCACCTCGACGATGACGTGGTCCGGATCGACTTGGGCCGCCCCATGGCCGAGATCCGCGAGCAACTGACCGCCCTGCCCATCAAGACCCGGGTGTCCCTCACAGGTCCGATGGTGGTCGCTCGCGATCTCGCCCACGCCCGCATCAAGGAGATGCTCGAGCGCGGCGAGCCAATGCCGGCCTACCTGCGCGACCACTGCGTCTATTACGCGGGGCCGGCCAAGACACCCGAGGGCTACGCCTCTGGTTCATTCGGCCCGACCACGGCCGGGCGCATGGACTCCTACGTCGACCTGTTCCAGAAGGCGGGCGGATCGCTGGTGATGCTCGCGAAGGGCAACCGCAGCAATGCAGTGACCAACGCCTGTCGCGACAACGGCGGCTTCTACCTCGGCTCGATCGGCGGGCCAGCCGCGCGGCTGGCCCAGGACAACATCCGCAAGGTCGAGGTGCTGGACTTCCCCGAGCTGGGGATGGAGGCGGTTTGGCGCATCGAGGTCGAGAACTTCCCCGCGTTCGTCGTCGTCGACGACAAGGGAAACGACTTCTTCGCCGAGACGCTCAAGCCGCTACAGACAACCATCCCGGTGGGGCCCCCGAGCTAACAGTTACGAGGGGTTGCGCACTAGCAGTTGTGCGAGCCGCCATTCCAGTGGCCAGCGCCGGACCCGGCATGCCAGATGGTCCAGAACGCCCGGTCCTGCCAGTAGCGGTTCCAGTTGTTGGGAGTCGTCTCGCGCAGTGCCGCGACAATCGCGACACCCTCGTCGCCCATCTCCCGGCGGACTTCCTTCTGCATCATCCAGGTCGCCCCGACCGCAAGGGCCGAGCTCATCTGGTACGCGCCGTGATACGTGCCGCTGGACGCGCGGTAGTTGGCATGACTCTCTCGCAGCATGATGCAGCGCCGCTCGTCCTCGTTGGCGGGCACGAACCACTTGCCCTGGTAGAGGCTCGGGAGGAAGCCAAGCAGGTCGGCGGCCTGTCGGTCGCCACGGGCCAGAGCGTTGTCGCGATCATCGGTCGACGCTGCTGCGGGCTTGGGAGCGTCAGCCGGAGCCGTCGGCTCCTGGTCCTCGGGATAGAAGATGTCATCGGCCAAGACGCTGGCGCCGTCGGCCGCATGGGCCGCACCTGACAAGACGGCGGTGCCGGTCAGCAGGGCGACGACGGCCAAGGCTGTCGCACCGATCTGTCGACGCATACACGCACTCCTGAGGTGTCCGCGAAAGCCGGGCTGAACTCAATGAATCTCTACCGTGTCGAAAGATCACGGAATTGTCACGTGAATATGCCGTGGGCAAGGTCACACCGAATGTCCGACATTTCGGACAATAGTTCGCTGCCGCCACAAACCATGGGGCGACCAAGGTGGGGCTGTGTGACCGGCATCACAGCCCGGTCCACAGCCCTGTCCACAGGCTGCTGGCCAGCTAGAGGTTGATGTCCTCGAGCATCTCGGTGACGAGCGCCGCGATGGGCGACCGCTCCGAACGGGTCAACGTCACATGCGCGAACAGCGGGTGACCCTTGAGCTTCTCCACCACCGCCACGACTCCGTCATGCCGGCCGACCCGCAGGTTGTCGCGCTGCGCGACATCGTGCGTCAGCACCACGCGACTGTCACGACCAATACGCGACAGCACCGTCAGCAGGACGTTGCGCTCCAGTGACTGCGCCTCGTCGACGATGACGAAAGCATCATGCAGCGAGCGCCCACGGATATGCGTCAAGGGCAGCACCTCGAGCATCCCGCGGTCGACGATCTCCTCGACGACCTCCTGCGTGGTGACCGCACCGAGGGTGTCGAACACCGCCTGACCCCACGGCGACATCTTCTCCGCCTCCGAGCCGGGCAGGTAGCCGAGCTCCTGGCCGCCCACCGCGAACAGCGGGCGGAACACGATGACCTTGCGGTGCTGACGACGCTCAAGCACCGCCTCGAGCCCGGCACACAGGGCGAGGGCGCTCTTACCGGTGCCGGCGCGACCGCCGAGGGACACGATGCCGATGTCGGAGTCCATCAGCAGGTCGAGCGCGATGCGCTGCTCAGCGCTGCGCCCGTGGATGCCGAAGGCCTCCCGGTCGCCGCGCACCAGGCGGACGCGCTTGTCGGCCGTGACGCGACCCAGCGCGCTGCCGCGATCGGAGAGCATCACCAGCCCGGTGTGGCACGGCAGGTCTAGCGCCGCCTCGAGGTCGATGATCTGCTCGTCGTAGAGCCGGTCGACGTCCGCGACGGACACATCGATCTCCGTCATCCCCGTGAAGCCGGTCTCGACGACCAGCTCGGCGCGATACTCCTCCGCCGGCAGGCCGACCGACGATGCCTTGACCCGCATCGGCAGGTCCTTGCTGACGAGGACGACGGCCTTGCCATCGGCCTGCAGATTGCGCGCGACCGCGAGGATGCGCGTGTCATTGTCACCGAGTCGCAAGCCGCTCGGCAGGACGCTCACGGGATATTTCTGTTTTCAATTTTTTCTATGAGTGTAAGGTCTGAGGAATCGGGTTCCTTCTCAGCACGCTTGCCATTCACGATATAATTAATCAATACTGGAACTTGCTTAGCTTGACGAATGGTATCTTTTATGGTATCGTCAAATTTATTAACCCAAGCCCGTTCTGCTTTTGAAGACATAGGTCGTCTTTCTGATACTGGCTTTGTCAATTCAGTTTTCTGATTTGCTGGTTCTTTACTTAGTATTGTTCTACAATTTGGGCATTGAAAATCTTCGAACACCCTTCCAGCATCTTTATCAACGGCAGCATCCCAAAAAACAACCTCCCCTGAACAATTCGGACAAATAAATACATCCGACCAAACGGTGTAGTTGATCTTGCCTTTCGTCTTCCCGTCAGTATGCAGCGTTTCATACATCCACCCGCATTCATCTTCAACCTCTTT
>CAIVQM010000514.1 GCA_903908025.1 uncultured bacterium | reverse complement strand
GCTCGAGTTCGAGGGCCGCGCCGTCGACGCCGGCCTCCTGGCCACCCTCGACCAGCACGCCGACGACAACGACATGACCGCGCTGATCGAGAAGCTCCTCGCCGGGTACTGCGAACGCACCCCCTCCGGCGGCATCCACCTGATCTACCGCGTCACCGGCGGCACCGTCGAACGGAACACGAAACTCGCCCGCACCGCCGACCGCGTCGTCCTCGCCGAGACCAGGGGAGAGGGAGGCTTCGTCGTCACCGCCCCCTCCTTCGGCCGCTCCCACCCCACAGGGCAGCCCTGGGCCATGATCTCCGGCAGCATCGAGCAGATCCCCACCATCACCGCCGACCAGCGCGACCAGCTGTGGGCCCTGGTGTCCCTCCTCGACGAATCACCCGTCACCATCCCCATGGCCGAGCCGATGCCCGGCGTGTTCGGATCCACCCCCGGCACCCGACCCGGCGACGACTACGCCAACCGCACGACCTGGGACGACATCCTCACCCCCCTCGGGTGGACGCGGAAGTTCCGCATGGGCAACGGGTACGCCTGGCAGCGCCCCGACAAGACCGGCCCCGGAATCTCCGCCACCACCGGGCAAGCCGCCGACGGCGTCGACCGCCTCTACGTGTTCTCCTCGAGCACCGAGTTCGAGCCCGAACGCCCGTACAACAAGTTCAGCGCCTACGCCCTACTCCACCACCACGGCGACTACGCCGCGGCCGCCACGCAGCTCGCGAAAGACGGCTACGGCACCCAGCCCACCCAACCGATCACCGCACCGATCGCGCCACGGCAAGGACCAGCAACGACGACGGCCCCAACGCAGCCCCGGCATCTCACCGTCGTCGACGGCACCAGCGCCCTCGCCCCCGACATCGACCCGCTACCGATCGCCCACACCCTCGCCCAATCCGAGGACGGCCACTCCCAGGCCCTCATCGCCCAGCACGGGGCCGTCATCCGCTACTGCCACGAACGCGGACGCTGGCTGTGCTGGAACGGTCGCGTCTGGCGATGGCAGGCACCCGGAGGCGGGCACGTCAAGGAGCTCGCCAAGGACATAGCCCGCGCCTACCCCAACAACAGCGACTGGAAGACCCACCGCAAGAGATCCCTCTCCCACGGTGGCCTCAGCGCCTGCCTGGCCATCACCGAGACCGACCCTCGCATCGCCGTCAGCATCGACGACCTCGACGCCCACCCCTGGGAGCTCAACACCCCCGGCGGCATCATCGACCTGCGCACCGGCGAGCTCATGCCATCCGACCCCACCCGGCTGCACACCAAATCCACACTCGTCGCCCCCGACATGTCCGCAGACCAGAGCGCGTGGCTCGCCTTCCTCGACGACACCTTCAACGCCGACCGCGAGATGACGTCCTGGCTGCGCCGCCTGTTCGGATACGCCTGCGTCGGCGAAGTGCGGGAGGCGATCCTGCCCCTATTCTTCGGCCTCGGCGCCAACGGCAAGACCACCATCCTCGAGACCGTCTCGGGCGTCCTGGGCGACTACGCCAGCCAGGCTCCGCAGGGATTCCTCGTCCAGGGCCCACCCCAGCACCCCGCCGAGATAGCCGAGCTCGCCGGCGCACGCCTGGTCATCGCATCCGAGACCAACGAGGACCAGAAATTCGACGAGGCCAAGGTCAAGCAGCTCACCGGCGGCGACCGGCTGCGCGCCCGCTTCATGCGGCAGGACTGGTTCGGGTTCGCCCCAAGCCACACCCTCATCCTCATGACGAACCACCGGCCGGAAGTCCGATCCGGCGGCCACGGGTTCTGGAGACGCGTCCGCGAGGTCCCGTTCAACCACGAGGTCCCTTCCGAGAAGAAAATCGAGAAATACCAGGACGTCCTCATCCGCGAGCACGGGCCGGCCATCATGGAGTGGCTGGCACGCGGCGCAGCCGAGTACGCGGCAAGCGGCCTGCGCGACCCTGAGGGCGTCCGCGTGGCCACCAGCGAGTACCAGGCGTCGACTGACACCGTCGCCCGGTTCGTCGATGACATGTGCATCGTCGGAGGCGGCGACCACGTCCGCTGCAACTCGTCCAAGGTGCGCGCCGTTTACGAGCAATGGTGCACGCAGGAGGGCGAGACGGCCATCTCGGCGAAGGCCCTGACGATGCAGCTCGCAGCCAAGTACGGCATCGGAAAGGCGCGCGACAAGCGCCAGAGATTCCTGACCAACGTGACACTCGTGGGAGGCGACGATGAATGATCAGGGCCGATCGGTGACACGAACGCGTCACTTGCGTCACCAACGTGCGATGACACGTTTTGAGAAGATCCGTGAGGCGAATGACACGTGTGACACGTTTTCTGACATCTCAAGAAGTGCTCGGGTGACAGGTGACACGTTTGCTGTGGTTACCCCTCATGCGCGCGATCAAGGGTTAATGCTGAGAACGGGTCACATGCGTCATCCGTCACCACTCGGAGAAGACCGATGACCGACATCCCCGCCGCCCGAATCCAGACCATCAGCTACGGCGAGACCAGCCGGTTCGTCACCGTCGAATGCCCCCACTGCGACGAGCAGCACACCCACGGCTGGCCCTACGGCGACGCCAACGTCGGCCACCGACTCGCCCACTGCACCCCTGGCAATCCCGGCTACGAGATCTCCATCCACCGCCGATGACCACCACCACGACCATGCCCGAATGGCTGAAAACGATGCTCATCGACCAAGGCCGACTCTCCGAAACCGGACTCACCCGGCGAGCCCGAATCCGAACCCACAAGCCCTGCCACCTGCCCACCCTCGCCGGATACGACGCTGACACGTGCGCACTCGACACCTGGTGCGACCTCGCCGAACTCACCCTCGCCGGCGAAGTCCACGCCCTCCTCGCCGGCCGCACCACGTACGAGCTCACCACCGAACGCCTCTACCGCCGCGACCGCTGGACCATCACCGGGCGCCCCGCCGGACGCATGACGCCCGTCTTCGCCGAGCATCGCTGCCACGCACCGATCCCTGCCACCTGGGCCGTCCCACCCACACCGGCCCCACCCGCGAAACCCGCCCACCAGGAGGACGCCACGTGCCCGTTCTGAGCAGCGACCACGCCCTCTGCGAAGCAGCCCACGACACCCCCCGCAACGCAGCCAGCGGACTCCGCGTCTGCACCGGACACGCCAACGCCGCCGGCAACGCCCTCGCCTCACTGCCCACGATCCACGCCAACCTCGCCCTGTACCTCAACGCCGGCGGCAACGGCACAGGCGCCGGACCCATCGTCACCACCAGTAGGGACCCAGGACTTCGCATCGACAACGCCGTCGCAGCAGCCCGCGCCGACATCCAGCAATGCCTCATCGGCTGGGCCGACTACGGCACCACCCACCGCAATGACAACCCGCCCACACGCCGAGACCTGCCCACCATCGCCACCTGGATCGCCCGACGCATCACCTGGTACCTCAACGATGCGAAAGCCGCAGACTTCGCCACCGACCTCGCCGACACCGCCAGGCGGGCACGCAGCCAACGCCAGCACAACCACGCCGCCACCTTCACCATCGGACCCTGCCCCGAACCCGACTGCACCGGCACCCTCATCACCCGCCTACGCCCAGCCGACAGCCTCCTGCCCAGCGTCATCTGGTGCGACGCATCACCCCTCGACGACGAGACCGGCGAACAACTCCACACCTGGCCCGCAGGCGAGGGCTGGCACACCCTCGGCCGCAAGATCTACAAGCGAGCCATCCAATGACCGACCGGTGGATCACCATCGACGCCGTCATGACCCTCCTCGACGTCACCAACGCCAACGCACGCCAGCTCGCCTGCCGCCGCCAATGGCGCCGCATCACCCTCCGAGGACGCACCCACTACCTGTTCACCGACGTCCTCGACACGCCACACCGCCGCAAAAGTTGACTCACGTGACACCCGTGTCACATCCTGTCCATAGCGTCGGGTCCCCTGTGGGAGCCCGGCGTTCGTCATTGCGGGATGGCGCAGCCGGCAGCGCGCGTGACTCATGCTCACGAGGTCGCAGGTTCGAGTCCTGCTCCCGCCACCAACGAAGGCGGCACCCATGCCACGCATCGGCGGCCACCGAGCCCGAAAACTCAAGCAGCAAGTCCTCGTCGAAGAGAACTACATCTGCCACCTATGCAAGAAGCCAGGTGCCGACAGCGTCGACCACCTGATCCCCATCGAGTTCCGACCCGACCTCGAGTTCGTGCGCGACAACCTGCGCGCCGTTCACCACAACGCCTGGCCACGCTGCAACCGCAAACGCGGAAGCAAGCCCATCCCAGCCACCACCACGCTGCACACCAGCCGCGTGTGGTGACAGCGGTGAGACCTAGGGGTACCCACCCCTCCCCACCCGTCAGGGGGCGACCG
>CAIVQM010000513.1 GCA_903908025.1 uncultured bacterium | reverse complement strand
CGCAATCTTCGCCGCAGTAGCGCTGTCGGGGGCCGCCCCCACTACGGCGGCAAAGCCCGGGGCGGAGCCGTCGACGAACTCAACGCCGCGCTTGCGCATGATGACGTCGTCGGCGGCCCCCAGCCAGATGTTGTCGTCGGTCGGATCCTCACCCAGCACGTAGGGCGGGGTGTCGATGTACTTGAGAGCCTCCTCCATGTCGTAGCAGAAGAGGGTCTGCATGCCGGCGTCGAGGCCGTGGCCCAGGTACGGCACCCACAGATTCTCGGACACCAGAGGGGGCAGCAGAGAGCGACACTTCTCGAGCACAGGCTTCATGTCGCCAAGCTTCTCGACCTTGTGGCCGAGGATGCCGTAGATGATCGGCAGGTAGTAGCCCGTGTTGGGCAATTTCACGTCCCGATCCTCGCCGTACTGCGCGATGGCGTCGTTTACCTTCTTCTCCACTCGGGCGAAGATGGCGTGGGCGCCCCGGATGACTCCAGACAGGATGATCTTGGACATTCTTGTGCCTCCCTCTTAAAGCTTGAGCTCGCGGCGGGCTTCCATGTCGAAGAGCTTGCGCTCCTTCTTCTCCTGGATGCCGAGTGCCTCGCGCTTCTTGTTGATGTGGTCGATCATCAGCTTGGCCATCTTGTACGGATCAGGCTCCACGGCCCACTTGCCGCCGAGATCTTTCTCGATGCCGTCGAAGATGTAATCGGCAAACTTCGTGCCCGGAACGTGGGGAAGCGAGACACCGAACACGGTGAAAACGCCGCTCGATACAAAATAGTGGCCGATCGCGATGGCCTTCTCGCTCATATACTCAGGGGCGGCGCCTGCGACCGGCAGGTCGGAGATGTCGTCGCCGAGTCCGCCGGCACGCACCATCTCAGAAAGGGCAACGAGCACCCGGCTATTGTCCACGCAGGCGCCGGAGTGCAGAACCGGCGGCATGCCGACGGCCTCGCAAACCTCGGCGAGGCCAGGCCCACAGTACTTCTTCGCCGCCTCCGGCTGCATGAAGCCGGCCTTTGCCATCGCGATGGCAGAGCAGCCGGTTTGTACTACCAGAATATCGTTCTTTAGCAGCTCCTTGACGAGCTCGATGTGAACCCAGTCGTGCTTGACGCGGGGGTTGTTGCAGCCCACAACGCCGGCGACGCCCCGAATGCGGCCGTTGATGATGTTCTCGTTGAGCGGGGTGTAGCTGCCTCGGAACGAGCCGCCCAGCATGTAGTTGATCGTCTCGTGGCTGAAGCCGCCGATCATCGTCTGCTTCTGGGTGGGGATCTGGATCTTGTCGGGGTTCCGATTCTTGAAGTTGTTGATCCCGAGCATCATGAGCTCGATGCCGGTGGCGCGGGCGCCGTGTTCGCCGTGGAACTCGACGTGGATCGCGCCCTCGATGTGGCACCGGTAGTTCGTCGTGATGAACTTGGTGTGGTAGCAAGAGGCCATCTTCACCAGACCCTGCTGGATGCACTGAACGTCAACCATCATCGCGTCCACGACGCCGGTGACAATCGCGGGGTCACACTGCATGAAGTTTCCGGCGTGTGAGATCCCCCGGCGGACCAACTGCTCGTTGCCGGAGCAGCACATGCCCACCAGGTTGATTCCCGTCGCTCCCTGGGCCTTCGCCTTGGCGATCAGGTCGGGGTCGCTCGAGAGGTCGGCCATCATGTCGAGCAAATGGGGTTCGTGGCCGTGGACGATGATGTTTACTTCGTCCTTCTTGAGTACACCGAGGTCGATCTCGGCGCGGATGGGCTTGGGGGTGCCGAACATAATATCGGAGAGCCCGGTGGAGATCATCGCACCACCCCAGCCGTCAGCCAGGGAGCAGCGGGCGGCGCCGAGGACCAGATTCTTGTAGTCCTGATCCACCCCCATGTGGGTGCGGTGCATCATCTCAACCACTTCCCGATCGACGCCCCGGGACAGAACGCCAAGGTCCTTCCACTTTTCAAACCGCTTCTTCGGAGCGGTTTCCATCAACTTCAGGTGGCCGCGCTGCTGGCTGAACTGACCCAGGCAGACCTCGGCCAGATCGAGGGCGATGTCCTTCTCGGCGCGCCCTTCGGTCTCAACGCCCATGTCCTTGGCGAAAGAGAGCATCCGGGCGGAATCCTTGATCTGGAAGTCGGGATTCTCGCCCTTGGCCACCGAGAGGAAAAGCTCGCTCATCTCGCGACCGTGGTCTGAATGG
>CAIVQM010000512.1 GCA_903908025.1 uncultured bacterium | reverse complement strand
CGGCTGACCGGTCCGACCCCCTCGCCGATGCGAACTCTAGATGAACCTGCCCACCAACCATAAGGAACGATGATGACCACCACCGGGGTCTCCGCGCCCAAACGCTCGATCGGCACGCTGTTCGCGGCCAGTCTCCGCAACTTCAGTGCGGTATGGCTCCTCGCGGTGTTTATCATCCTGTTCTCGATCACCGCGCCACACACGTTTCCTACGACCCTCACCCTGAAGATCGTCCTGACCGATCAGGTCACCGTCGGGCTGCTGGCCTTGGCCTTGCTGGTGCCTTTGTGCGCGGGCGTATTCGACCTATCGATCGGCGGAATGCTCGCCTTTGCGATGGTGACGATGTCCACCCTAAGCACCAACGGCTACGGCATAGTCCCGGCAGTGGTCATCGTTTTGGTGTGCTGCGGCGCATTCGGCGCGTTCAACGGATTCCTCGTCGTCAAACTCCACATCAACGACTTCATTGCCACCCTAGGTTCCAGCCAACTCTTGCTCGCGATGGCATACTTCTTGAGCAAGAACGAGCAATTGGTACCACCCGTGCCTGACTGGTTCACGACGATGACGCGAGGCAGCTGGGCCGGCATCAACTACGACACATTCTTCCTGTTCGGCGTCGCCGTCATCTTATGGTTCTTCCTCGAACACACGCCAACCGGGCGAGCCATCTTCGCGACCGGAGGCAACCGTGAAGCCGCACGCCTCGCCGGCGCGCCCACCGCACGCCTCATCTTCACCACAATGATCATCTCCGCACTCATCGCCGGACTTGCCGGAATCCTGTATCTCAGCAAGGTCGGGATCTACACACAGGAATACGGACCCGGGTTCCTATTCCCGGCGTTCGCCGCCGTGTTCTTCGGCGCTACCCAATTCAAGGGTCGTGCCAACGTATGGGGCACACTGCTAGCACTTTTCGTCCTCGCCACCGGCGTTGCCGGACTCCAGTTGACATTCTTCGGCAACGAGTACTGGCTAACACCTCTCTTCAACGGAGCTGCGCTCATCATCGCCGTGGCCCTCGCTAGTCGCAAACACGTCGGCAAGGCATACCGCAACCTTCGCAAGGGCCAGGCGAAATCCGATACGACCGGCGAGGAGCCGGTCGCGATCGACACCACCGAGGCCATCCCGGCGGCGAGAGAGCACGGGCTCGGGTCCTAGGGGTGCGAGTAGCCCAAGATGCAGCCTCAGCTACGGGAGGGGAGGCTCGCACTCGGAGACATGTGCGAGGCTTCGATCAGGAACATCGTGACAACCGACATCTAGGTCCTCGAGCGGATAGGTGGTCGCACTCATGAGGATGGAGCCTGGACCGTTGAGCTTCGTGGACGGCCGACTTCTGTCCCGAGGCGGTGGGGGTTGTGGCTGAGGCTGACGCGTTGTGGCAGGTCGCGATCGTGGATCGCGTCGCTGTGCTGACGTATGCCTGCCCGCCGATGAACTACATGAGCGGGAGGGGGATCTCTCAACTTGGCCGCGCCCTCGACGACGCTCGTCGGCTCGACCCCGTCGCCCTGATCATCACGGGTGGGGTTCCGGACCAGTTCATCACGCACTACGACGTTGACGAGATCCTCGCGGGTCAGGCGATGATCGTTGAACGGGGGCCGCTTGGGATCCACCGGATCCAACTCATGCTGGAACGCCTCGCGGACCTTCCCCTGCCGGTCATCGCTGCCATGAGCGGCGACACCATGGGTGCGATGGCCGGTGATGTGTTCGACCTGCTGCGGAAAAACGGTGAACGTGTTCTCCAGGAGGCCTGCACGCGGGTCAAAGCCGCTGGCATTGCAGTGGATACGAAGCTGTACGACAGCCTCGATGGTCGCTTG
>CAIVQM010000511.1 GCA_903908025.1 uncultured bacterium | reverse complement strand
GGCGCCCGCACCTTCCAGTGCAGATCCCGACACCCCGACGGTCAGCGTCGGGCTGTTGGCCGTCATGGCCACGTTGACGAACTCGGTTGCCTCAGCGGTGCTCGGCGCCGTCCCCTTGAGGGTCACCGTGGCGTAGGCGACGGAGCCGTCCTGCGAGACCGCAGAGGTGGCGGCCTGCGTCGCGCTGGCGGCATTGGCCAACTCCTGTGCCTTGGCCTTCACCTCCGCCATGGCCTTCGTGGCCTCCCTGGTGTCCTTCGGGAGCGCGTGCGCGAACGCGGCGAGCTTCTTGGGGCTCGCGGCTGCGAGCCCTGCGAGAGTCGTAGCGGGGAGTCGCGCGAAAGTATTGAGGTCACCGAATGCCGCGACGACCTTGTCGATGTCCGCCTTCGTCAGTCCGACGAGGAAGGACAGTTCCTTGGGCGTGAGCTTCGCGAGCTTGTCGAGCGTCCCCTTGGACGAGGACGCCATCGACGCAAGGCCGGGCAGGGCCCGGGCCACTGCCGCGAGTTTCGCCGGGCTGGCCTTCGCCAGCGGGGCGATGTCCTTGAGCAGCGTCGCCGCCTGCTTCACCTGCTTCTTCGTCAGACCCGCGGCCTTGGCCACGGCTGCAATCAGGGCGGCGAGCTGGGGATCGGCAGCCTCGGCTTTTGCCAGACCTGCCACGACCTTCTCGATGCCGCGTACCTCGGCCGGCAGTTTCTTCGCGAACGCAGCGAGGTCGGACTTGGGCGTGTCAGCAAGTTCCTTGAGCACCGACCGCGGCAGGTGCGCGAACGAGTCGAGGCCGCCGATGGCCGACAGTCCGGCCTCGATGTCAGCGGAGGTCAGCCCGACGATGAAGTGGAGGTCGGCGGGCGTGATCGCCGCAAGGGCGGCCAGGTCGGCCTTCGGCAGCTGCGCCAGTTTGGCGATCTCGGGCAGGGCTCGGCCGAGGGCGGCCAGCTTCGCCGGGTCGGCCTTCTCCAGGGGTGCCAGCTCGTCCAGGAACTTCGCCGCCTCGTCGAGCTGGTCCTCCGGGATGCCCGTCTTCTTGCTCAGTTCCGAGCGGATCGCCTCGAGCACGGCAGCGCGCAGGTCCGTTGGTGTCGGCTTCGGGCACGTTGTCCCGTAGTTCTTGCCGTAGGGGCCGACCACGCACGTGACGTAGTCCAGAACAGCCAGTCGCTGCAGCGTCGGCTCGATCGCCGCCTTCGTGGCCTCGTCCGTGACGGCACCGCTGCGAGGGGCCCAGATCACCTGGACGGATGTCGTGTCCGTCGGCTTGCCCGCTAGTTCCGTGAGCAGGTCCTGCGCCGTCGTGGACTGGACGCCCGGCAGGGCGAAGCTGTCGTTGAACTTGCCTCCGAAGGCGCTGGCCGATGCACCGATGATGATCACCACAAGGAGCCACACGATCAGGGCTATCACGGGTCGGCGCACTGCCCAGCGGCTCACATGCGCCATAGTGCCGGATTTGCCGGCGCTCAGGGTCGCTTTGGTGTGGACGTGCTGTCAGCTCGTGATGTCCTTCTGCGCGAAGCGCGCCCAGGCGAGCGTGGCGAACACGGCGATGTAGCCGAGCGTGACGAGGAGCCCCTGCCGCATGCTGTCGAAGAACATCGGGTTGCGGAACAGATCGGCGAACGAGGGCCAGTAGTGCACGGGCAGCCACGGATGGATCCAGTCCAGCTGCGAGATGCCGTCGAGGATCCACATGGCCGTCGAGATGATGGTGACCGTGATCATCGCCGCGATGGGCTGCTCGGTCAGCGTGGAGACGAACAGGCCGATCGCAGCAAGGCCGGCCAGGCATGCGGTGATGTACAGCACCGCCAGCGCTACGCGGCCGAGCGCAGCGACAAGGGTGATCTGGTCGCCGGAAAGAAGGGTCACCGGCCCGAGCCCGAAGAAGATGCCGCCGGCGATGATGCCGGCCACCGTGACGACCACGACACCGATGAGGGCTCCGATGACGAGCGAGATGTACTTGATCACCAGAAGTCGCGTGCGCTGCACGGGAACGGTGAGCAGGTAGCGCAATGTGCCGGTGTTCGCCTCGCCCGCGATGGCATCGCCCGACAGCACGGCGACAGCAAGGGGAAGGAACAGCGCGAGCTCGATGGTCAGAGCCGAGAGCGCGACGAAGATCCCGTTCGACGTCGCCGAAGCGATGAAGCCGGTACCTCGGCCGTGACCGGGTGAGGAGTACTTCAGGGCAACGGCGATCAGGATCGGCACGGCCGCCAGCACGAGAATGCCCGCCTGGTTGCGACGACGCCCGACGATGAGGTGCATCTCCGATCCCAGGAGGCGCAGCGATGCGTTAGCCGCTGACATCGAAGCCCTCCCCGGTGAGGGACACGAACAGGTCTTCGAGGCTCGGTGCCTGGATGCTGAAGCCGCGCACGGCGACCTCTGCGTGGACGAGTGCAGCCACGATCCGCGCGGGGTCGATGTCTGACGGTGTTGCGCGGACACCGTTCGGCGTTACGGCGATGTCGGCCAGGCCCAGGTCGCGCAGGACGGATGCGGCGCGCTCGACGTCGGTGGTGAGGACCTCAGCGACCGGTCGTGCACCACCGCGGACGTCGTCGAGGGTGCCCTGCGCCACGAGTCGGCCCTGTCGCATCACTCCCAGATGCGAGCAGACCTGCTCGACCTCGGAAAGGAGGTGGCTGGAGACGAGGACGGTGGTGCCCTCGGATGCGAGCGAGGCGATGAGGGTGCGGACCTCGCGCGTGCCCTGCGGGTCGAGGCCGTTCGTCGGCTCGTCCAGGACGAGAAGTTCGCGAGGCATGAGCAGGGCTGCGGCGATGGCAAGTCGCTGGCGCATGCCGAGCGAATAGGCGCGGTACTTCTTGCCCGCTGCGGCCATCAAGCCGACGCGCTCGAGGGCGGCGTCGGTGCGCGCCCGACTGGTGCGCGGATCGGCGAAGCGATCGGCAGCATCAAGTCGCACAAGGTTGGCGCGTCCCGACAGGTAGGGATGGAAAGCCGGTCCTTCGACGAGCGAGCCCACCCGAGGCAGCACGGTCGATACGTGAGCGGGCATGTCCGAGCCGAGGACCTGGATCTCACCGGCCGAGGCCTGCACGAGTCCGAGCAGCATCCGGATGGTGGTCGTCTTGCCGGAGCCGTTAGGGCCCAGGAAGCCGTAGACCGAGCCGAGGGGGACGTCGAGGTCGATGCCATCGACCGCCATCTGGCTGCCGAACTGCTTGGTCAGTCCCGAAGTGGCGACCGCAGCGGGTGCCAGGGTCACGAGGCGGCCAGCGCGGCGCCCAGCGTCGTGGGCGAAACCGCACCGATGGCGAGGCGACCGTCGTCCGTGAGGATCGCGGTGAACAGGGTGCCCTCGAGGACCTTGCCGCTGCCCCATGCGCCGGACGTGGTCGGAAGCGCCTGAAGCATCGACGCGGCCTGCGCGCCCGAATCGCTCGCCGGGGCGGAGTCCGTTCCAGCAAGGGCATCGGCGGGCACGGTCATGATGGCGACGGTGCTCCAGCCGGTGCCGACGACCGTGGGCTTCGGCCCGTTGGGTGCATCAGTGGTCGGCTTCGTCATCGACCCTGCGGGATGCTCAGTGACGGTGGCACCGGCCGGGGGAGTGAAGGCGAAGAGAGCTGGATCGACGGCGCCAAAATCGACGGACGTGAAGCCGATCTCGAATGCGGGCTCCTGCATCTGCGTCGAGTAGACCTGCACGCGCAGGGGAACGAATGTCGCGCCATCCATGGCGATGACGACCTTGGCCACAAGCGTGTCGGATGGCTTCGGGGTGAGGATCAGCTCGTAGACATCGCGACCGGCGACACGGTCCACACCGGACGTCGTGACTGCGGTGCTGCTGTCGATCGCGGCAAGAGCCTGTGTCGCAGCCTCCTGCGGAGTGCTGGGAAGTGAGACGTTCGCGGGGATGTCGGTCGGGGCATCGCGGTCCGGCAGGACGTAGTGCTCGACCGTCCGGTCGGCGTTCGAGTATGCCCAGACGTCCTGGCCGTTGCGCACGATGTCGTACTCATCCGCATCGGCAAGCAGGGCGACGCGCGAGCCACCTGCACCATCGCTCCAGACGCGCGCGGTGTTCGTGCCGCTCAGCATTGCCGTCGGATTCGCGCCGCGGCTGCTGCTCATCGGCAGCTCAGGGAGCCCGAGGTCCGCCGTCGCCTCGACGGTGCCGGACACGCTCGTGGCGTTCGGCGCCTGCGCCTGCACGAGCAGTTCCTGCGCCGTCAGGGGCGGCAGCCCGGAATCGGCGGACGCGGCCACCGATCCGACGAGGGTTCCCCCGACGATCAGGGCGACGAGGGTTGCGGGGACGGCCCAGCGCAGGCGGGGGTTTCGATCGAAGACGGTCACCCCTCCATCATGCGTCACGAGGCCCGAAATGGCCACATTCGGCCCGGCTTCAGCAGTCCGGCGGCTCGGCTTGCAGCAACTTGAGGCAGATGGCGGCCAGGGCGTCGCGCTCGCTGGTCGTGAGCGGTGCCCAGAAGATCTGGTCGACGAGGTTGAGGATGCGGGGCGCCGCCTCCGCGATGAGGTCGAGCCCATCGTCCGTCAGCGTCACGCTGACATCCGTGGGGGAGTGCCGGGTGCGCGCGACGAGGCCCCGCTCCTCTAGTCGGTCCACGAGGCGGGTCAGGGCACTGGGGCTGCGCGAGACGGACCGGGCGAGCACCGCCATGCGGAGGGTGTGCTCGTCGGCAACGGACAGGTGGATGAGGGCATCGACATCGGTGTATCCGATGTGCAGATGCTGCTGCAGATCGGTGTCGACCTGGGCGATGACCCCGGCCGCCGCCGTGCGGAAGTTGTTCCAGGCCAGCCGGTCGGCCTCGGGGCGGGCGAGCCAGGTGGTGAGCGCGGACGGGTTCGTGGTCATGTGCCAAGTATTGCGTATGCAACAGCCATCCGGTACGTTGCACATGCAATACAACCGAGAGGAATGTCCATGTCTGCAGATCGACCGCTCATCGCAGTGCTGGGGGCTACCGGCGCCCAGGGCGGCGCCGTCGTCCGGGCCCTGATCGACGGGGGCGCCTTCCGCGTTCGCGCCCTGACCCGCAACCCGGCTGGTTACACCGGTCCGGCCGACGAGGTGGCGGCGGCGGATCTCCATGATCCGAGCAGTCTCGAGGCCGCCTTTTCCGGTGCCTACGGAGTGTTCGCGGTGTCGAACTTCACCGATTCGGGGCAGGACGAGATCTCCCAAGGCCGCGCCGCCGTCGATGCCGCCGTCACGGCCGGCGTCCGGCACTTCGTCTGGTCGACACTGCCCGATGTCGGGGTGATCAGCGACGATGAGTTCGACGTCCCGCACTTCACGAACAAGGCCAAGGTTGACGACCTCGTCCGCGACGCGGGCTTCGACTCCTTCACCTTCGTCGAGGCGCCGTTCTACTTCGAGAACCTGCTGGGGTTCCTGGCACCGCAGCCGTTGCCCGATGGCCGTAGCGGCTGGGTCCTGCCCATTCCGGCCGATGCGCCGGTGGTGCATGCGGGCTCGATCGCAGACCTGGGTGGGGTCGTCGCTGGCGCATTCGAGCACCCGGAGATAGTCGGCGCCGGCGCATACCTGTCCTCTGCTGCTGTTCTGACCAGCTTTGATGAACTCGCCGCCATCCTCAACGCGCAGGGTCACGCGATCGCCACCGTCGAGGTCCCGGCGGAGGTGTACGCGACCTTCTTCCCCGGCGCCGGTGAGTTCGCGCAGATGATGCTCTACTGGCTGAAGCACACCTATCTCGGTCCCACCGGTGCTGAGGCCATTGCCGCCGCGCGCAGGGTCAGCACGACCCCATCGACGGACTTCGCCAGTTGGGCGTCGGCGAACATGCCTGCCAACGCAGCTTCGTGATCGAGAAGGAGACAACTCATATGGGCACGTTCATGGTGATCGCCGGATTCTCGCCGGAAACAGACCTGCCGCTCATGAATGCGGTCATCTCAGAGGAGGTTGCGCAGGTACAGTTGCTGCGTGCCGACGGACGCATGGGTGCGGTGCACGTCTCGCCAGCCAAAGGCAGGGTCTTCCTCGAAGTTCTCGCGGAAAGTGAGGACGACGCCCGGGCAACGGTGGAGACGCTGCCGATGGCGAAGTGGTGGGACATCGAGATCTATCCCACCGTCGGACCGCCGCCCGCAGCCACGAGCTGAAATGCGCATGGAGGGCTGGTCCCGAACATCTGCGTAGGCCATAGTGAGGGGCTCTAGGGCGTCAGAGGATCGCGCGACCAGCGGTCGACCACCTCTGCGATCACCGTGGATCGTGCAGAGGAGGAGCTCCCGATGGTGAGCACCCTCGTCGGAACCAAGTTCAGTGTCCCGATACCACGCGGGGCGATGGTGCCCCGAGCGCGACTGACCACGCTCATGGCAGCGGGTGAGGAAGCATCGCTGACGCTCGTCTCGGCCCCCGCGGGGTTCGGCAAGACCACGGTCCTTGCCAACTGGCTGGCCCGAAGGGCATCGGGGCCACGGTCGGTCGCGTTCGTCTCATTGGACGAAGGGGACGCCCAGGCTGCCACGTTCTGGCTGTATGTCGTCAGTGCCCTCAGCGATGCTGCCTCCGGTGTCGGGGCAGGCGTCCTGCCCATGCTGGCCGCAGGGCAGCCTGCGACACGAAGTCTGCTCACAACGGTCCTCAACGAGATTGAGTCCCTGCCGACCGAGGTGGACCTGGTTCTCGACGACTACCACCGTGCGGACGGTCCCGATGTAGCTGAGGGGATGGAGTTCTTCCTCGATCACCGTCCATCGAATCTGCGCATCGTGATCAGCACCCGCGCGGATCCGAAGCTGCCTCTGGCGCGGTTGCGGGCACGCGGTGAGCTCGTCGAGATCCGGGCCCGCGACCTGCGCTTTACCGTCGATGAGACGGCTGTCTACCTGTCCGATGTCGGCGGCCTCGCTGTCGCCGCGGCCGATGTGATCGCGCTGGAGAATCGGACCGAGGGATGGGCGGCCGCCCTGCAGCTCGCGGCACTCTCGCTGCAGGGCAGGGATGACGTCACTGGCTACATCGCTGGGTTTGCCGGGGATGACCGGCATGTCGTCGACTATCTCGTCGACGAGGTGCTGTCGCGACAGCCGGTTGAGGCGAGGGACTTCCTGATGAGGACATCGGTGCTCGGCCCCTTGTGTGGTGACCTGTGCGATGACGTGTTGGAGCAGGTCGGTAGTCGCACCATGCTCGAGGCGCTCGAGCGGTCGAACCTTTTCCTCGTGCCGCTGGACGACCAGCGGCAGTGGTATCGCTACCACCACCTGTTCGCCGACGTCCTCCAGGCGCACCTGCGCCATGAGCGCCCGGAACAGGTTGCCGGACTACACCTGCGCGCGAGCCGGTGGTACACGGACGCCGGAGTACCGGAGTCGGCGGTGCGGCACGCTCTTGCCGCGGGTGATGTCGAACGCGCCGCCGTTCTCGCCGAGGCGGCACTGCCCGCACTGCAGCGCGATCGCCAGGAGGGCGTCATTCGCCGATGGATGGGGGACTTTCCTGACGACGTCCTCCAGGCTCGGCCCGTGCTTGCGGTCGGCTTCGTCGGGGCCCTCATGTCGAGCAATGAGTTCGCCGACATCGAAGGGCGACTGAAGGGGGTCGAACGACAGTTACCTGCGATCAGGTCCCGCATTGAAGCGAATGCTTCCGGGACGGCAGCGCGGACCGATTCCGCAGAGGACACGTTCGGGATTCGGGCCGTCGACGACGCTGAACTTGCTCGTGTGCCCTCAGCCGTCGAGCTCTATCGTGCGGGGTTGTGTCTGGTCACCGGTGATCTGCCGGCAACCCACCGTCACGCGCGGCGCGCCGTCGAGGCGTCGACCGCAGAAGATGACGTGGTCCGTGCCGCCGCCTTTGGGCTGTCCGGTCTGGCCCACTGGGCCTGTGGTGAGTTGGACGCCGCTCATGAGCGTTACGCCTCGTGCATTGAGGGACTCAGACGTGTGGGTCATGTGTCAGATGTGCTTGGCTGCTCGATCACCCTGGCTGACATCCGACTGGCTCAGGGACGACTGCGCGACGCGCACGCCAGCTATGACCAGGGAATTCGTCTGGCCGCTGCGGCCGGCGGTGCCACCCGTGGAGTGGCGGATATGCACGTGGGGCTAAGCCAATGGGCACTTGAGCGCGGTCTCCTCGCCGAGGCCCGCGAGCAGATCGAGCGGGCACGCAGCCTCGGGGAGGAGCGGGGCCTGCCGCAGTTCCCCTACCGGTTGCGAGCCGCCGCAGCCATGCTGGCAGCGGCAGACGGTGACGTCACGTCAGCGCTCGCCTGGGTTGCAGAAGCACAGCAGGTCTACCTCGGTGACTTCTCGCCCAACGTCCGGCCGTTGCACGCCGTGGCGGCGCGGCTCCTTGTTCAGCAGGGCGATATTGATGCGGCGGTGCGCTGGGCACGTGACCACGATGTGAGCTCCCTGCAGGGCCTCACCTATGTGCGCGAGTTCGAACACGTGACGCTTGCGGAAGTCCTTCTCGCCCGGCACCGTCGCGATGGAATTGAATCCATGCTCGGAGAGGCCACTGAGCT
>CAIVQM010000510.1 GCA_903908025.1 uncultured bacterium | reverse complement strand
GTCGGAACGTCGACCGAGCCCGGCGGCTTGGCGTACAGCGTGACCTCGTCGGTGCGGGCGTCGTATTGATAGATCGTCGGCACGGTGGTGTGGTCGGTGAAGACGAACCAGGTGAGCGGGCCGCCGTCGATGTGCTCGACCGGGCCGCCGATCGTGCCGGCACCGGGCAGCTCGATCTCCTTGATGAGTGCGCCGTCCGACGACCGGTGCAGCGTCATGTGGGCGACGCCGTGGCTCGTGCGCACGACGAGCATGAGGTCCTCATCGAGCTCTGGCCCGTCGAGCACCGTGACGGACTCAAGCACGGCCTCGGGATCCTCGGGGACGATGTCGGCCCAGTGCTCCGACGTCCACATCCCGGCTGACGTCACTGCGAGCCGAGCGCGTGGTGCGTCGAGGTCGGTGGAGACGAACACGCGGCCATCGCGCGCGAAGCTCAGCGACGTCTGCGCATCGACGTCCTCCTGGACGACCTGGAATGCCGGTGCGTCCAGTGGGCTCGAGGTCAGGTCGGCGACCCACAGGTCGTTGCGCGGTTCGGTGCCCTCGCTCGCGGACACCTGCAGCCAGTGACCGTCGAGGCTGACCTCGACGCCGTAGTAGTTGGTCATCGTCATGCCGTCGCCGAACACCTCGACGTCGTCGTCGGTCGAGGTTCCGACCGTATGCAGGTACACGCGGCGGTGGAAGTTGCGCTCGGCCTCGGGCAGCAGTTCCGGTGCGAGGCGGCGCACGTAGTAGTACTGCTCGCCGCCCGGGATCCAGGCGACGGGGGAGTAGCGGCAGCGGTCGATGGGGCCTTCCACCGTCTCGCCGGTGGCGACGTCCATCACGTATAGCAGCGACTCCTCGTTGCCGCCGACCGAGAGCTGGTAGGCGATGCGGTCGCCTTCCTTCGAGGGCTGCCACGTGTCGAGGGTCGTGACACCCGTGGGATCGATCGTCATCGGGTCGAGCAGCACGCGCTCGGCGCCATCGGCATCGACGACGTACAGGATCGAGAACTGCTGTCCGGGCTCGCGGCGGGTCAGGAAGTGCCAGTTGCGGCGGTAGTAGGGCGGCGACACGGTGCCGGACCCGAGGAGCGCAGCGATGCGGTCGACGAAGTCGTCGTGATGCGTCCAGGCGTCCTGCTCATCGGCCATGAGGCGACCCTGCTGCTCGAGCCACTCCTGCGTACGCGGGTCGTCGCGGTTCTCCAGCCACCGGAAGGGGTCGGCGACCGGCGTGCCGTGGTAGTCGTCGACGACATCCTCACGAGGGGCGTCGGGGTAAGCAGGGCGAATCGGGTGGGGGGTCACGTCGGCAAGCCTAGGCTTTGGGTGTGGAGCTGCATGATCTGACGGCCGTGGAGCAGGCGCGCGCGATTCGACGCGGGGAGATCTCCTCACTGGAGCTCACCGAGCACTACCTGCAGCGCACCGAGCGGCTGAACGACCGACTGGGTGCCTTCGCCACCATGACCCCCGAACTGGCCCTCGAGCAGGCGCGGGCTGCCGATGCCCGGATGGCCGCCGGCGGCGCGGCTCACTCGGGGCTCGACGGGGTCGTGGTGCCGATCAAGGACCTGCACCTGTACGCAGGCGTGCGTACGCGGTTCGGGAGT
>CAIVQM010000509.1 GCA_903908025.1 uncultured bacterium | reverse complement strand
TCGGCGACAGCCTGGGTGAGATACGCCAGTTCGTTACCGTCGAAGGCTGCCCGGTTGAAACGGATCATTCGCGCAACTCGCTGGACACGGACTCAGCGACCACGTAGCTGGGTTTGCGCATCACCCGGAAGTGCATGCGCGCGAGGTACTCGCCGATGATGCCGAGGGTGATCAGTTGGACCCCGGAGAAGACAGCGATGATCGAGGCCAGGAACGGGAACCCGGGCACGGACGCACTCGTCGTGATCGCGCGACCGACCACATAGACCAACACGCCGAATCCGAAAAAGGCCGTCAGTAGCCCGAGCGTCATCGCGATCTGCAGCGGCACGGCGCTGTAGCCGGTGGCGACATCGACAGCGAAGCGCAACAGCCGACGGAAGTTGTAGTTCGAGGCGCCCTCGGTTCTTGAGTGGTGCTCGACGGTGACGGAATCGAACCGTGAAGTCGACCACGAGAGCAGCGCGTCCAGCGACACCGAGGGGCCGAGATCGGCCTCGAACCCGTCGCGTAGATTCGTGCGGAAGGCGCGAAAGGAACTCATCCGCGCCGCGTTCTCTGCGCCAAGAGCAGACGCCATCAGCCCGCGAATCGCGGCAGAAGAAACTCGCCGCCAACCGCGCTGAGCAACCGACGCGGGAGAGCCATAGACCACATCGACGCCCTCCACAAGTGCAGCGAGCAAACGCGGGATCTGTTCGGGTGGGTTCTGCAGATCGTCGTCGATCGTGACCACGATGGGGTACCGCGCAGCACGCACTCCCGCCAGCAACGCGCTGTGCTGACCGGCATTGCGGCCGAACCGCATGCCGACGACGCTGGGATCGTTGCGGGCGAGCGTGGACACCATCGCCCAGGTCTCCGCCGGGCTGCCATCGTCGACGAACACCACTTCGTGCGGACGGTCGGCGAGTGCCGCGTGCACGCGGGCCACCAGCAACGGCAACGTCTCGACGCTGCGATACACGGGTACCACAACCGACACCGACTCGACGGCCGTGGGGAGGGTGCCCGCCTGTTCCATCACCCCGAAGGTATCATCGGGCGGCCGTTCTCAGCCGTTCTTCGCCGTCCGTGCTACTCGCCACTCCTTTCGCCACTCCTCAGGGGCCATCCATGCCGTATCTCAATGATGCCGGGCTCGCTGCCATGGGTTTTCGCTCCCTGGGAACCAACGTACGCATCAGCGACAAGGCATCGATCCACGACGCGGGACGGATCAGCATCGGCGATAACACCCGCATCGACGACTTCTGTGTCCTCTCCGGCACCATCACGCTCGGGCGCAACGTGTTCGTCGGCGTGTTCTGCAATCTGGCTGGCGGCCATGCGGGCATCACCGTCTGCGATTTCGCCACGATGTCGTACGCAACACATCTCGTGGCCCAGTCCGACGACTACTCCGGTGCAACGATGACCGGCCAGACGATCCCGGTAGAGCTGAAACACGAAACGTTCGGGCCGATCCACATCGGCCGCCACGCGATCCTCGGCACGAACACCATCGTGCTTCCCGGCGTCACCATTCCCGATGGCGTTGCCGCCGGGGCCCGCACCTTGTTCACCAACTCGGTCGAGGAGTGGTCTGTGTACGTCGGATCACCCGCACGTCGACTCAAGGCACGCTCACAAGAGTTGCTGGTCTTGGAACAGCGCTATCTCGCGGGCGAGTCGAGTTGACGCAGACCGGTCCTGTCGCGGCGCGGTACGATCTGCGTGTCCGACGGGGACACAGCCAGACCGGACGGGATCCAGCTGGCGGAAGGGATAGTGCCGTGGCATATCTCGACGACGACGCCCTCATTGCGGCGGGGTTTCGCTCCCTTGGTGCCAACGTGCGCATCAGCGACAAGGCATCGATCTATGACGCAGACCGCATCAGCATCGGCGACAACACTCGCATCGACGACTTCTGTGTGCTCTCGGGCACCATCACCATCGGGCGCAATGTGCATATCGCTGTGTTCTGCAACCTGGCTGGCGGCCGCGCTGGCATCACGGTGTGCGACTTCGCCGGTATCTCGTACGGCTCACACCTTGTGGCCCAGTCCGACGACTACTCGGGCGCCACGATGACCGGCCCAACCGTTCCTGCCGAGTTCAAACACGAGACGTCCGAACCGATCTACATCGGCCGACACACCATCCTCGGAACCAACACCGTCGTGCTCCCCGGCGTCACGGTGCCTGACGGCGTATCCGCTGGGGCTCACACGTTGTTCACCAAGTCGGTCGAGCCGTGGTCGGTCTACGTCGGGTCACCAGCCCACCGAGTGAAGGCCCGCGAGCAGGGACTGCTGGAGATGGAACGGAATTATCTGAGAGGCGAGTCGAACTGACAATGCCGTCCAGCACTAGTTGGACGCGGGCTGTCCACCGCATGATCGCGGATCGCTGGATGGCCACTGTCTGCCGCGCCCTTGCGCTGTCCCTCGTCCTCTACGCAGTGCTGCGACCCGAGCACTACAGCCT
>CAIVQM010000508.1 GCA_903908025.1 uncultured bacterium | reverse complement strand
CGGCCCGACCGGTCCGCCGGTCCGGGTGGCGGCGTTACGGGGATCGGGGTCGGCTGGCTCAGCGGGATGAACTGCGGCTGGGAGACCGGGATGGCTGCCGGCGGGGCAACCGGTGCTTGGACGGGCGGCGCCACGGGGATGCCCGCAGGCGGAGCAACAGGCAATGCGGTCGGCAGCGCGAAGTCATTCTCAGGCGATGACACGGAGCACCTCCCCGATCGTGGTCAGGCCCTGCGCGACCTTGAGCCAGCCGTCCTGGCGCAGCGTGCGCATGCCCTGCTCGATGGCCTCGCGACGAACGTCCTCGGACGAGGCGTTGCGGACGGCCAGCTTGCCGATCCCCTCGGTCATCGGCATGACCTCGTGCATCGCCAAACGACCACGGTAGCCCGTGCCCGCGCAACTGGTGCAGCCGACGGGGTCGAAGAACACGGGCTCGACACCGGGTGGGGTCTCGAACTGCACGGCCGCGAGCTCGGCCGACGTCTTGACCGTCGGCCTCTTGCACTTAACGCACAGTCGCCGCGCAAGGCGCTGGCCCGTTGCGCACTCGAGGGCCGACGCGACGAGGAAGGGCTCGATGTCCATCTCCGTGAGTCGTGTGATCACGCTGGGCGCATCGTTGGTGTGCAGCGTCGTCAGCACGAGGTGGCCGGTCAGCGCGGACTCGATGGCAATCTGAGCCGTCTCGTGGTCGCGGATCTCGCCGATCAGGATGATGTCGGGGTCGGCTCGCAGGATCGAACGCAGCGCGGCGGCGAACGTCAGCCCGGCCTTCGCGTTGGTCTGGATCTGGTTGATGCCCACGATGCGGTACTCGACCGGGTCCTCGACGGTGACGATGTTGACCTCCGGTCGCGAGACCGAGTTCAGCGTCGCGTACAGCGAGGTCGACTTGCCCGAGCCGGTCGGGCCACTGACGATGAGCATCCCGTACGGGCGCTCGTAGGCGGAACGCCACTTCATCAGGTTCTCGGGCGAGAAGCCCAGGTCGGGCAGCGCCATGGTTGCGGCGGTGTTGTCCAGGATCCGCATGACGATCTTCTCGCCCCACACGGTCGGCAGGCAGCTCACGCGCAGGTCGATCTTCTTGCCGCGTGACACGACGGTGAGGCGACCATCCTGCGGGATGCGCCGCTCGGCGATGTCCATGTCGCTCATGATCTTCAGGCGCGAGATGACCGCCGACTGAATCTCCTTGGGCGCCGGTGCCATCTCCTTCAGCACACCGTCGATGCGGAAGCGAATGCGGATGTTGTTCTCGCTCGGCTCGACGTGGATGTCCGATGCACTGTCGGAGATCGCCTGATTGAGCAGCAGGTTCACGTAGCGGACGAGCGGTGCATCGGTGGTGGATGCGACCGGTGCCAGGATGTCGATCGCGGCTTCGTCCTCGAGCATGTCGCGGACCAGCTCGCCCAGCTCGGCCTCGGCGCGGTAGAGCAGGTTGAGCCGGGCCTGGATCTCAGCCTTCATGGCGCACGCGAAGCGCACCGGGTGGCGGGTGATGGCCTGCAGGTCGTCGCGAACCTGCCAGTTCATCGCCGTCTGCGAGTCCGAGACGACGATCAGCACATCGCGGTCGAACCCGACCGGCACGACGCCGTACTTGCGGGCCTGATCACCACTGAGCAGGGCGATTGCCTTGGGGTCGACGGTCACGTCCATGATCTCGACGAACTCGAGTCCCGCCGCCTGCACCGTGCAGCGCACAACATCCTTCTTCGACACCGCGCCCTGCTGCACAAGGACATTGAGCACCGGCTCACCGACCGTGCTCGCCGTGACCACGGCGGCGGCCAGCTGGTCGCCCGTGATCAGGCCCTCGCTCACGAGGACGTCAGCAACGGAGGCCGTCATCGCCCGTCCTTTCGCACGGTGGGGGTTGCCACCTTCGCAGGATAGGCGGGTTCGAGCAGCGAATCGACCAAGGTGAGGTCTGCGGCATACCGCGCGATCAACTCCTCGGTCAGCGCATCGACCCGCGCATCGAGAGTGGCAAGGGGCTCCGCCGGCGAGGGTCCGCCCTGCTTCGCGCGCAGATGGGCCAGTTCGGCCGCGCGCCGGGCATCGGCGCGACGCGCCCGCAGTTCGTCCAACCCCAGAGTCGACAGGGGCGCGACGTTCCGATTCGTGGCCATTGTCGCCGCTACGCCTGTTCCCGGAAGCCGGCACGACGCAGCGCGACGTGCAGGTCGGCGGAGCGCGTGACGACCTTCTCGGCCTCGTCAACCGTGATGTCGCCGGACATCACCAGGCGCACGGCATCCTGCTCGAAGGTGCGCATGCCGTAGAACGCGCCGTCAGCAACGATGTCCTGCAGCATTCCGGTCTTATCGACATCGGCGATCGCCTCGCGGGTGCGCGGGGTCGCAACAGCGACCTCAAGCACCATCTTGCGGCCCACTCCGTCTGCCGCACCGACGAGGTGCTGGCACAGCACGCCCTGCAGCGACTCGGATACGGAGGCCCGTGCCTGCCGCTGCTCGTCGACGGGGAAGATGTCGATGACGCGGTTGACCGCATCGACGACCGTGCGTGCGTGCAGGCTGGCCAGCACGAGGTGACCCGTCTCCGCCGCCTGCAGCGCGGTCCGCATCGTCTCCGGGTCGCGGATCTCGCCGATCAGGATGACATCGGGGTCCTGGCGCATGCCCGAGCGGAGGGCCCTCGGGAACTCGAGGGTGTCGGTATGCAGCTCACGCTGACTGATGGTGGCCAGCTTGTCCCGGTGCAGGAACTCGATCGGGTCCTCGATCGTGAGGATGTGGCAGCGCCGTTCCGCGTTGATGACATCGATCATGGCCGCGAGGGTGGTGGTCTTGCCGGAGCCGGTGGGTCCGCAGACGAGGATCATGCCGCTCGGCAGCAGGGCCAGATCACGGGCCACACGGGGCAGGCCGAGCTCCTCGAAGCTGGGGATGACCTCCTTCACGTGCCGCAGCACCATCGCCGCGCCGCCGCGGGTGCGGTAGGCGTTGACGCGGAAACGGCCGATGCCGGGCGAGGTCAGGGCGAAATCGCACTCATGCTCGACCAGGAAGGCCCGCCGCTCCTCGTCCCCGGGGATGGCCCCGAGCACGAGCTCCTCGGCCGCCTCGAGGGACAATTCGGGCAGATCGAGGGGCCAGAGGTCACCGGAGACCCGAATGATGGGCGGGGCGCCGGCCCGGATGTGGATATCGCTGGCCCCATGCGACACGGCGGTGTGCAGGATGTCGCGCAGCGGCGGCGGACCGGCCGGTGCGGACGGCGCTGCCACCACGGCATCCGACACATCCGGGGGCGTATCGGGCAGGGCCATAGATACAGTTTCGGCCCATTACGGCCCGTTGGCCCCGTGAAGTGGGTAAATGGAGCGATTCGGTCCGATAATCCATTGAACGACCGGACCGAGAGGCGGCACATGGCGGGCACGGCGGCTGGGCTCGTGGGCCTGGACATCGGCGCTAGCGGGATCCGCGCTGTCCAGTTGAAGCGGCACCGCAAGACCGGCGAGTACGAGATCGTCAAGGCCGCCTCGGTCGATCTGCCCCGGGGCGTCATCCGCAATGGCAACATCGCCGATGAGAAGGCCCTCGTCAAAGCCCTGCGCCAGCTCTGGCGCAAGGGCCGGTTCTCCACCAAGAAGGTGGCCTTCGGGCTCGCCGACAGCGGTGTCCTGACCCGCCAGCTCGACCTGCCCTGGATGCCGGCGGCCGACTTCCGCACCGCCCTGAAGTACCAGGTGAACGATGCTCTGCCCGTCGACCTCGGATCCGTAGAGCTCGACTATCACCTTCTCGGCGAGACCCAACGCACGGACGACCACGGTCAGCCCGTCGAGCTGAACCGAATCCTGATCGTCGCCGCCAACCGCGAATCGGTCACCGACGAGGCTCGCGTCGTACGCAAGGCCAAGCTCGTACCGATCATCGCCGACTCCGCAGCCTTCGCCCTGATCCGGGCCGCCTGCCACGGCCGCCTGCCGTCTGACACCGAGACGCACGCCATCGCAGACATCGGTGCCGACCAGCTCACCGTGGTCATCCACCAGGGCGGCCAGCCCCGATTCATCCGCACGATCGCGAACCTCGGTGGAGAGACGGCCACCCAGGCCGTGGCCAGCCGCCTTGGGGTGGACGCCGAGGCGGCCGAGCGCCTCAAGCGCGAGATCGGCCTGAACGGTCCGGCTCCCGTTCTGGCCCCCATCGCCGAGTCCAGCGTCTTCGGCGGTCCCCCCGTCTCCGACGTGCCGGCCCTCGATCCACGTGCCGCCGGCACGGTCGAGGCTCTGAACCCGTGGGCCACCACGGTCATCAGCGAGATCCGCAACTCCCTCGACTACTTCCAGGCCTCCACTCCCGCTGCCCCAATCCGCACCCTTACCCTCACGGGTCGCACCGCCGAACTTGACGGGCTGGTCGAACGCATCGCCACGCAGATCCCGCTACCCGTACACACCATGGACCCGCTCGTCGGACTGGCGGCAAGTCGCAAGGTGCACAAGCAGGCGATCACCGATAGCCGTCTCGCGGTGGCGACCGGGCTCGCCATGGGGGTGGGCTCATGAGCGAGGAGACCCCTACCCCACGACGGAAGCGCAAGATCGTCAAGAAGAGCCTGTGGAAGATGGATCTGAGCTCCATGGGCAAGAAGGGCGCAGACACCGATGAAGAGGTGGAGCATCCGCCCTACGTCCCGGTGCTGCCGCAGGTCAACTTGCTGCCCCAGCCCGTCCGGGACTCAATCGTCATCGGGCGCATCCGCCGCCGGCTCATCTGGGTCGTTCTCCTGATGCTCGTCGTCGCTGGCGGGGTCTGGTACCTCCAGACGAACCAGATCTCGCTGTCCGAGAATGCGGTCGCCCAGGCCACCGCGGAGAACCAGCAGCTGCGGACCGACGTGGAGGCCCTGGCACCCGTCAAGCAGATGTACGAGCAGATCACCCGCCTGCAGGAGGTGGTCACCTCGACCCTCGCCTCACAGCCGCAGGCGGCCGTGGCCATCGAGCGACTGGCCGCGGCGGGCGAGAAGGCCGGCACGGGCAAGGGCATCGACTTCGCCAGCATCGACATCGTCTACACCGGCATCCCGAAGACTGGCCAGGAGCTCAACTCGTGCCCGAACCCAGACCCCTTCGGTGCTGAGGCCACGATCGGCTGCATCGCGTTCAGCGCATCAGCGCAGGACAGCGGCCAGGTGTCGGACCTGCTGCGCCTGCTTGAGGAGGACCCACTGTTCGTCGGTCCCTACGCCACCAGCCTCAACGCCACGGACGTCGAGGGGGCCAAGGGCTCGGTGGCATTCGCTGGCTCGGCTGGTATCTCGCTTGAGGGCCTCGAGACGCTCCTGACGCCCGAGCAGATCGACGCCATCATCAACCCACCGGCACCGGAACCAGCCCCATCAGCCGCCGCGTCACCGGGAGCAGCGTCATGACCATGGGCCGCGTTCGACTGAATCTCGTCGCTGGAATTGCCATCCTGCTGGCCCTCGCCGCCCTGCTCTGGTTCCTCGTCCTGTCCCCACGCCTGTCGAAGTCGGCCGAGCTGAGCGCCCAGGCCTCGCAGTTGCAAGGGGCGAACCTTTCTCTGCGGAATCAGTACAACAAGGCACTTGATCTGGCTGACAAGGCCCCACAGGCCGCCGCCGACGCACAAGCCCTATTCGCGACGATGCCTCAGCAGGCCGAGCTGCCAGCCGTCCTTGAGCAGCTGACCGCTGCCGCCACGGACGCCGGAATCAAGCCCCAGGACATCCAGACCATCAACGCCGCGATTCCCAACCCGATCGAGGCGGCCGCCGACAACTCGGCATCTGGCATCAACCTGGCCCAGATGGAGATCTCCGTGACAGCCGAGGGCAAGCGTCAGGAGTCGCTCGCCTTCCTCGACAACCTCCAGGGCCTCGACCGGGCGCTGCTCATCACTTCGAATCGGCTGGCCAACGTGCCCACAGTCGATGCGCAGCCCGGATCATCCACGCGCGAAAGCCTCCAGGTGGTCGGCCAGATGTTCGTGCTCCAGTCGAAGCTGCCGGATCTGGTTCAGAAGGTCAATGACCTGCTGGCTGCGGCCGGGCGCACCACAACTCCCTAGACAGGCACCAGGCTGTCGCGCAGTCGAACGGCATCAGCCTCCGCAAGGCACGACCCCAGGACTTCGCGGATGCGTTGCACGGCAGGTACGAATCCGTCGGGCAATCCGGCCAGTTGCCCGACAGCGGTTGATGCGAGTTCCCAGCGAACGATCACCGACTGAAGGCTCAGGTCACCGACGGCAACAGATGACTCGACAAGATAGGCCTCGAGCCCGAGGAAATCACTCTCGTACGCGCTCTGGATCGCAGCAACGGTGTCGCCCCTGACGCGCTCGCTCTGCGCCACCGCCATCGCAGCCGCAGCCTCTCGGCGACGCTGCACGACAAAGGCCGCAGGGGTGAGCCCATTCAGCCGCTCCTGCACAGACGCTTCCACATCCGCCACGCTGGGCTCCTGGACGGTAGCGAGATACGACAGCCCCGACCAGCCCGCCTCGATGCTGCTACGCAGTGCCGGATCGCACTCGGCAAGCAGACCGTCGCGGGCCGCCCGGATGACATCCCGACAGGTTGGCCGGTCGACCAGAGGAGGGGTGGCCCGGTTGAGACCGCTGAACAGCGCATCCGCCACTCGGTAGAACTGCCGCTGTGGCGTGGTCGACATCACCAGAATCCGCTCCCACAGCACGGCCTGCACGGCGAAGACGTCACCGCCCCAGGCGGTCGCGAGCGCCGACACTGCATCGCCCGCGGTCGCATACGACATGGCCGCCTGCTCGAGCGTGCGCGCGTTGGCCAGGCACTGGCTGTAGAACTCCTCAGCCGAGCGCTTGCCGACGTCGGACATGGAACCTCCGTGACGAGTGCCGAACAGGACAGTGCGAGACGAGCCTACCGACACGGCCGGCTCCTCGGCCGACTACTCGGCTAGGACGACGAGGCGCCGAACATCGCGGGTATCCGTTGTCGTCACCTCGTACGTGACGACGATCAGGCCAGGCATCGTGGTGGTCAGGGTGACTTGGGACCCGGAAGGAGTCATCGTCACCTTGGTCGCGTCGGGAGCGGATGCAAGCTTCACGTTCTTGACGGTTGCCCCGACATCGTCCGGACGCAGCAACTGCCACGTGGTCGGGGTGCTGAGCCCCTCGCGCTCGACGGTCATCTCGCCCATGCGCTCCTTGCCCCAGGGCTCATCAGACAGCTCGAGCATGTACGGCGGTGTGCGCAACTTCAGCCGATCGTCGTACTTGTATATCTTGCCGTAGCCGCTGGAGCCGCTGATGCCGACCGCGCAGCGGTACTTCTGCGCAATCGACCCCCACAGGTAGATGTTTCCGTTCGTAGTGCTCAGGTCGTACCCCTGCGACCCCCAGCACTTCTGGATGGCCAGCAGGGCGAAGTTGTAGATCGGGTTCGTGGCGTTTGCAGATTTCCAGTCACCAACCCATGCACTGGCCGAGGTCACCGGTCGGTACGCATACGAGAACTTGGCGGCAGCAATGCCCAGGACGCTCAGCGATGTCGTGCTCGGACGGCCGTAGTCAGCACTGGCCGTGGTGGCCGCTGCGTTGAACAGGCTTGAGTCGCGCAAGCTGCTGGTGAGGATCACGTTGTTGTCCGTCGCCAGCATGATGGCTCCCTTGTACGCACCCTGCACGTACAGGTCGCCGTTCGCGCACCCGGTGCCGTACCACGGCGAGTTCACGTCGGCGAGCTCGGAGGGGAACCCCTTGTAGGTCGAGCCGGCGTTGAAGTAGCCCTTGTCGGTGGCATCGTTCGGGATCACGAACGGGTACTTCTTGCCGCTCTTGAGGGTGCAGGTCGGCTCCGTGCCGCTGGCCCACCGGTTCTGCTTCTCCCAGTAGTACTTCTGCAGCGGGTCGGTGTAGTTGAGGGCCGGGTTGTCGACCTCGGTGCTCGGGTGGACGTTCTGCACATAGATGACCAGATCGGAGAAGTCGGTGAGCGCCACCTTCTTGGTGACCTGGCTCGTCGCTGCGCTCTGCAACGTGGTGCCGTCAGCGCCATCACAGCCCGCGCGAGTCTTCTTCGTATCCGGACTGGTGACGTACATATATCCGATCCCGCCCTCCTCGGAGAACCGGATCCGGGTCGGGCCAGTGAAGATGCAGCCGGTCTCTGCCGCCCGCTGCTTGAGCAGATCCGGGCTCGGCGGCAGGTCCAGGACCGAGTCGTAGAGGGGGTTGCGCTGGGTCGAGTCGGTTCCGCTGATGGACCAGGAGTCGCCCTGATATTGCGATGGCGTCCCTGACGAGACCGCACTGCTGGCGATGAACCGGTGGTTGTCGGGGCATCCCGGGTCCGATGAGCCGGTCACCTTGCGACAGGACGAGGTGATCCCGTTCACCTGAAGGGTGCTGGCCAGGCTGGTGTTCTCCAGCCACCAGACGTCGTTGGTGTGCACCGCGCCGATGAGCCGCTCCGTTGCGAAGATACCGGCCCACTTGCAGAACCGCAGGTTGCGTTGCGTGCCGTTGACGATCGCACCCGTTGTGCTGACGGTGACCGGGCCGGATTCCGACCACCTCCGGGAGCAGAGGGTCGCGGCGATCTCCTGGTAGGTCTTGCCCGACGTGCCGTACAGCGTGGTGGGGTAGACACCGGGGGTATCCGGCGACGGGGTCTCGATATCGCTCATGTACACGTAGTCGAGGGTGGACCGCTTGGACAGCACAGCCTCCACCGTGCGGGTCACATCGCCGGAGCGACCGGTCGCATATGCGCGAACCTCACCCACCGCGCCAGATTTCGTCCCGTCGATCGCGTAGGTGAACTCGCTGTTGGTATTGCCGCCCGGCACCGGTACCCACCCCTTGAGAGCCAGATTCGTCGTGTCGGCCTGCACGGAGGCGATCGTGCCCACGGCGATCCGGGCCTGCAGGTCGGCAAGCCCTGCCTCGGCCGCGGCCAGGGCGGAGTACGAGTGCTCGCTGCGATCGGAGGGCACCACCTGGTTGACGACCATCTGCGAGACCGCCAGAACTATGCCCATCATCAGCAGGCCCCACGCCATCACAAGGATCATCGCCACGCCGGAGTCGTCGTCCGCCCTCTTCTTCATGCCAGATTCACCAGCTTCACCGCTTGAGTGACCATGCTGCCGGGCAACGAGGGATCACCGATGGAAACCACGAGCGACTCGGGTACCTCGACGGCGCCGAGGGTGAGCGGACCCGACGCCCCCGGCGTCACCTGTCGACGCGTCGTCAGGCAGTTGGTGGTCGGCGTGCAGGCGTAGTACTTGAGGTTGAGCGCCGACCCGGTCACGCCTTCCGGCACACGCAGCAGGATTCGACTGGTCTTGGCCACCGGGAGAGTTGTCCAGTCCCAGACCCCGTTCAGCACTCGGGGCGTCGTGACATCCGACATGACCCAGGTCCCGCCGTCCGGGGCCGCCTTCGAGTAGACCCGCACCTTGTAGGGCACGTCCTCCTTCGTGCCAGTGCCGGAGTAGGAGTAGACCGTGACCGCCGCCGCCGTTGCCTCTGGCATGGCATTCACGACGCCGTCCGGCGAGGCCGCATAGCGCAGCAATCTGCCGGTCCACTCCATCGCGTTCTGCGACTCCTGTTGGATCGACGAGCGGCTGGTCGCCTCGCGGATCGCTGAGAAGCCGGACAACGTGGTGGCTCCGACGATGACCATGAGCACGCTGAACACCCCGACGGCGGTCATCAACTCGATCAGCGTGAAGCCCTCGTCACCTCGGTTGGCGGCAATCGGCGTCGTTCGACGGTCGGTCATGGCGGTGTTCATGGCGTCGGGGACGGGGACGGGGACGGGGAGCCCGACGGGCTCGGCGAGGGACTGGCGTCGAGATTGGCCAAGGTGAAACTGACGACCGTGATGGGCTCCTCGGCCCCGGCCGCGGGCGGTGCGAGCGGGGCCACCAGCGGCTGAGTCTCGGTGAGTGCCGTGAACGTCCAGTCGCCGTTGGGCAGCCCCACCCGCAGGATGCCGTTGGCATTCGACCGTCCGATGGGGATCGCGGTAGTCGTGCAGCCCGACCCACCCTTGTGTTTCACCGTGACTGGCGTGTCCGCAGGCAGGCCGCGCAACTTCACGGGGCGCACGGTCAGCGCCGCGGCCACCTGGTCCCCGGGGATGAAGTCAAATGCCTGCCGTGCACTCGCGTACACCTGCGGGTCGGCATCCGCACAGTCACCCGGCCAGGCCGCAAAGCCACTCAACGTAGGCCATTGGCCGGCCACGGCGGTGCCGACGGCTCCCGTGTGCAGCGTGGCGCCGGTCTCGCTGACCTGCCACTGCACCGGCATGCCCGCAACGAGTGGGAAGTCGGCCAAGGAGCCGGCAAAGGCGATGCCGGCGGCTGCGGCGTATTGGAAACTCGGCTTGGCCAGGCTGTCCTGGTCAAGCGGCACCGTCGCCGTCGTGCCCGTAGGGCTTGACGAGACATAACCCGACTTGCTGATGGTCACATGCAGGCTGCTGGGAGCGGTGAGCTGCGGAATGAACAGGCAGCCGTCGTCACCGGTGATGTGGATGAACGAGTTCGTCGGATGGGCCGTGTCGACGGCAGTGATGGTCACACCGCTCACCGGGTCGCCGTTCTGGTCCTTCACAGAGATCGCAGCCGCTGCCGTACCCGACGTGGAAGCGGCGGCATCCGGGGCGATCACGGTGTCGATCGACGAGGAGCCGTCGACGTCCGGGCTGGTGACTTCGACGTGCACCCGCACGTAAGCCTGTCCTGGGGTGGCGGCGTCACATGCGCTGGCGGTCTGGCCGAGCCCGACCCACTGCGCCGACGTCTCGACGATGAAGTCGGGCCGGGTGCCGGGCGGCGCAGTGGTCGACAGGCCTGGCGTGATGCCAGCGGCACCAAGCAGGCGCAGATACTCGACCTGCGAGCGAGCCACGTTGGCCGTCAGAACCCGCTCGTTGTTCTGGTGAACCGTCTTGAGGGCGGTGATGATGATGGTGAAGGTAGCCGTGGAGATCACGGCGAAGATGAAAACGGCCGCGAGGACCTCGACGAGGGTGAATCCACCCTCGCCTGCCCATGCCCGCAGGCGCGATGTGCGCGCGCGGCGCTTCTCGGCCATTGCCCACTCCTTCAGACCGGTCCGCGATCTGACGCGCCGGTTCCACTATGGGTTTCGGACCAGATCGCCCAGGACTGATGCCCCGAACGGAGGAAGTTCCGGCTGATCAGCCCTGGGAGGCCGCCCCGCCACCCTTGCCCGGCTTGTGGCCCTTGCCAGGCTTCTTCGGCAGGTCCAGCCGCCCGATGATCCGCTCCCCCGCAAGCGGGATGACCCGTCGCACGCCCAGCAGGTTGGCCGCATCGGTGCCCGTGAACGGCTCGACGTGAGCCACGCTCCCGCATGAGTTGGTGTGGGCCATCATCGGCACCCCGCCCTTCTCCTGCGGGCCGAGGTACATCACCACATGCCGGTAGGGGCACACCTCACCCGAGGGACAGGTGTCGTAGAGGACCAGGTCGCCGGGGCGGATCTCGGAAGGCGGGATGATCGCGTAGTGGGGGTCCAGCGAGGCCCCGTCCCACGGCACCATGTTGCGGGTCGACGGTGCCCAGCCGTCACCGGCCGTCTTGAGTCCGGCACCTTCGGCATAGGCCCGCGACACGTATGACGAGCAGTCGTACCGCCAGGGCTCGAGCCGGCCGATGCCTTCGCATGCGTAGGGCGCCCCGAGGCGCACCAGAGCCCATTTGATAGCGAAGGCCGCCTGCGGGCTGGAGGCTGTGCGCACCGCGATGCCGCATAGCTGCTTGATATTGATCCCTGCCGGCACCGTGCCCTCGAGGACGGCCTTCGGGCATCCGTTGGACCCGACGACCGTCTGGGGCGCCGCGACACTCACGAGCTTCTGCAATTCCTTCTGGTCTGACTTGAGTTCCTTCTTCGTCTTGGTCAATGCCTTGCGCACGACATCTACCCGGTGGCGATCCTCCTCGGCACGGATCAGCATCGAGGCTGCGGCCGACTGCGCCGAGATGGCTGACCTCTGCGCCCAGTCGTAGTTCGCGGACTCCTGGCCCGTGGCCGAGCGCATATAGACGATGGAGTCGATGTTGCGCAGCACGTCGTCGGGCTTGCTGCCGAGGACGCCCAGGATCACGTCGACATCGGTCGTGCCGGTGATGTACATGTCGCGCACGGCGACGTTGAACTGATTGTTCGCATCCGACAGGTCGAACTCAGCCTTGTTGCGGACCCGCAGGGTGAGCGCCAGATCGCTGAACGAGGCAGTCAGCACCTGCTGCGCAGCGATCAGGTCCTCGCCCAGGGAGCGGACCTTCAGCTTGCCGCGCTCCACCTGCTTCCACACCCGGGTGTAGTTGTCGACGAAACTCGGATCGATCGGCGGAGTTGCATCCGTGTGCGGCCTGGTTCCGTCGACGCCATCCGCCGGGGGCTTCTCCCCAGGCAGGGCACCGCCACCGTCCTGGGTCGGGCCCACCGGCAGGGCGGGTGCGGGCTGCTCGGCCGGTGCGGACGGGTCAGATGGCGCGGACTGCTCGGCCGGGTCGTCGTCAGCGGCAACCGGCGCAATAGGACCGCCGATGACCCCCAGCAGGGCAGCAGACAGCGCACCGGCGAGGGCGATCGGCACAAGCCAACCACCTCGCGGGCGTCCGACCGGACTCCTGCGCGACATATGAGCCATTATGACCAGAGTGGGGTTAACCCTCTGCATCGACATCCGGCGCTACCATGAAACGTGCCCCGCTTCCCCGGCGAACGCTCATCGATTGCTGCCACCGTCGTGGCCATCGGTGCATGGCTGCATCCCGTCTCCTCGTTCCGCCGGCGCAGCGAGGCCGAGCACCAGGTTCAGTTCCGTGTTGGCATCGTCGGGCTCGTATGCATCGCCACCGGAGGCCTGGCGGTCGTGGCCGCCCTCTGGACCGTGATCGCGGCGGGCGGTGAACCGCTGGCGAGCCAGTCCGCCTTCGGCGCGGCCACCCTGCCAGCGGCGATCGGCCTGGTCATCATCAGCGTGTTCGCCCCGCAGGCGATCTTCCGCACTCGTAATGCCGCCCTGACTCGCGAAATCCTCAGCAACCCCTCGACACCGATCCGACCCTGGCGCTCCACCACCATCTCGTTCGATGCCGTGCTGGTCGGCGCCCTTCTGGCGGGCCTGTACTTCGATGCCGCCTTGACGCTGGCCCTGTTCGGCCTGGCCTTCGTGGCTCGGGTCGTGTTCCTGAGCCGCCGCGAACTCGCCGCAGATCCGAATGTTCGATATCACCGTCTGGCGATGGCATGGACTTCGGCTGCCACCGGTGCAGCTGCATTCGTGATCGTGAAGCCACTGTCCGCGTCCGTCTCAGCACAGGGATCGATCCTCCCCCTGCTGTTTGCCGCCGTCGTGGCCATGTACGTCGGCCTGGCCTTCAACGCCGTCGGACGCTGGGTGTCCGGCGACCGCACCCGATGGGCGTTCGCGCGGGACGCCGTCGACACTCGACGCATCATCGTCGCCATCGTCAGCGCCCTGATCGCCTGGCTGGTGACGATCGCTGGACTCTGGGTCAGCGAGAACGCAAGCGGCGTGTCCGACGTGGCCGTCTCCTTGACTGACCTCGG
>CAIVQM010000507.1 GCA_903908025.1 uncultured bacterium | reverse complement strand
CGACGCAGGCGTTGGAGGGCCGAGTCCATTCGCTCATGCAGCGCGCGACGGTTGGGCAGCCCCGTGACGGCATCGCGCATGGCCTGATCCGAGAGTGCCTCCTCCGCGGCGCGCCGAGCGGTGAAGTCCTCGAACTGGGCCACGATCTCTGCATCAGCCGGACTCGTGCCCCTGACCGCGGCCGCACTCATCAGCACCCACACCATCCGGCCGTCCTCCGTCCGCATGCGCACCTCTCGCTGGCGCACGCTCGGTCCTGCAGACGTCCTGCTCTCGGCGGCGGCGAACGTGAGTACGTCCAATGCGGTCTCTGCATCTTCAGGGTGCACGTGCTCGATCAGGTTGCAGTCCTCGATCCGACCCGATGGCGCACCCAGGAGGACGCACATGGCCGCATTCGCGGCGTGGACCTGCACGCCGACCCCGTCGCTCATCGAGAGTCGGACGGCCGGCGTCGGCGAGAGCTCGAAGACCGCGTGGAGCAGCTCCGACTGCCGAGCCTCGCGTTCGCGCGATGCGAGAACCTCCGTGATGTCCGTCGCGATACCCCCGACCCCCCAGACGGTTCCGTCACTGCTGCGCAGGGGGAACTTGGAACTCAGGTACGAGCGCTCCTCACCTGACGCGTCGAAGTTCCGCTCCTCCACCTCGAACGCGTCGTTGCCCGCCATGACCTGCCGGTCAACCGCAAGGAATGCAGCCGACACATCCGAGGGAAAGATGTCCCGATCACTGTGCTGCAGGGTCTCCTCATCCAACACACCCGTGGTCTCTGACCAGGCGCGGTTCACGAGGATGTAACGGCCAGCCTCGGCATCATTCCCCTTGTACGACTTCGCGAAGATCAGGGCGTCCGATCCGTCGATCACCTCACGCAGGAGCAGCGAGGACTCGTCGTCCCGTGCGATCGAAGCGAGGCGACCGTCTCGCAGGACGGCGAGCGCGATGATGGTCGCAGACATCACCAGAGCGAAGAGTTCTACAGCCAGCAGCCGGTCGAGTGGGTCCGGTGAGGCTGCTGCGAATGCCCCGCTGCCTCGCACCGTTCCCACGAGGGCCAGCCAGAACTGCACAGCGATTACCGGGGCTACAGCCGCCAACCCGAACCGAACCGCGATCCAGATCGGGCCGAGGACCACGATGTACGGCCACCCGAGGAGCCCCTGTTGACCGGGTACCACGACGAAGAAGATCAGATATGTCGAAAACCCAGTGAAGGCGATCGCTACGACGTACTCCAACGTCTCAGCGGCTGAGAGCCGGATGCGGCGCCCGAGCATGAGAACTGCAGGCATGATGCAGATCAGTCCGAAGAGGTCGTCGATGAACCACGACCGCCAGATGGGCAGGAACTGCCCGCTGGGCAGGTGCGGGACGGTCAAGGCAGCCGCAGAAGCCAGCAGGCCAGCCACGGCAGCCACGGCAGCCACGATGAACCCGTAGCCGACCAGCTGCCCCGGGTCGCTAAGCGACGTCACCCCGGCGCGTCTGAGCAGGTAGCTCAGCGCGAGGATCTCGGCAGCGATGATGAGGCTGACCAGCACGATGAACAACTCGATATGGTCAGAGAGCGTGAACTGAAAGGCCACCCCGAGAGCCGACCCGATCGCAATCGCCGGTACGAGGCGCGCATCGACGCGCAGAGCGACACCAACGACCAGGCCCAGGATGACGCCCAGCACCAGCGCCTCAATCTCACCTGACAGGACATCGGGGCCCGCTTGGGACAGCACGAAGTAAGTGGCTGCCGCTCCGAGACCCAAGGCCACGGCAGCGAGCCACGGGTAGCCCTCGAGTCGACGAGGTCGCGGGGACACAGCGGTTGCCACGCGCCTCACCCCTTCCCAACCCCTTGTACGAGCCTAGCCGCCGGTCCCGGCCCACATGCATGATTCCCCGGGCCTGCCGACAGCCACGCAACCTTAGCGACACACAGTTGCCCCTAGGCTCTGCTCGGAACGTCTGACTCGAACTGAGGAAGCCCATGCGCAAGCTGCTCATCGCCAATCGCGGCGAGATCGCCATTCGAGCGGCCCGAGCAGCACGCGAGCTCGGCATCACTTCCGTGGCGATGTACAGCGCCGAGGACCGCAGCGCCCTGCACCGACTGATCGCCGACGAGGCCTACCAGATCGGCGAGGCCGGGCACCCCGTCCGCACCTACCTCGACATCCCGGCCATCATCGCGATCGCCCATCAGTCAGGTGCGGATGCCGTCTACCCCGGCTATGGCTTCCTGAGCGAGTCCGCTGTGTTCGCGCAGGCCGTGATCGATGCGGGCCTGACCTGGGTCGGCCCGACCCCCGAGACCCTCGTACTCACCGGCGACAAGGTCCGCGGTCGCGAGTCCGCGCAGCGGGCCGGCGTTCCCGTGCTCGGGGCATCCGGTCCCGTCGAGTCGCTGCAGGAGGCACTGGCCGAAGCAGATCGGATCGGCTACCCCGTCTTCATCAAGGCCTCTGCCGGCGGCGGCGGACGCGGTCTGCGCAAGGTCGAGACGCGCGAGGAGGCCACCCTCGTCTACGACTCGGCGAAGCGGGAGGCCGCTGCCGCTTTCGGCGACGACACCCTCTTCGTCGAGCAGGCCGTAGTGCGCCCGCGCCATGTCGAGGTGCAGATCCTCGCGGACGGTATCGGCAATGTTGTCCACCTCTACGAGCGCGACTGCTCCGTCCAGCGGCGGCATCAGAAGGTCGTCGAGATCGCGCCGGCACCCGGGTTGCCACGCGAGCTCGTCGAACGCCTCTGCTCCGACGCCGTCAACTTCGCGCGCGAGGTTGACTACAAGGCCGCCGGCACCGTCGAGTTCCTCGTCTGGACCGACCCCGAGCAGCGCGCCCCTGCCCACGTCGCCGGCTACGGGTACTCGTTCATCGAGATGAACCCGCGCATCCAGGTCGAGCACACGGTCACGGAGGAGGTCACCGGGATCGACCTCGTCCTCTCGCAGCTCCGCATCGCCGGCGGCGAGACCCTTGCCGACCTCGGAATCGCGCAGGAGGGCATCAGCGTCCAGCGCAGCGCGATCCAGTGCCGTCTCACCACGGAGGATCCCGCTGACGAGTTCCGGCCGGCGACGGGCACGATCGTCGTCTACCGCTCCCCCGGCGGGCCCGGCGTGCGACTCGATGGAGCCACCTACGCAGGGGCCGACGTCACGCCGTTCTACGACTCGCTGCTCGTCAAGCTGACCGCGAGCGGTGCCGACTTCACCAGCGCCGCGCGCCGCGCACGACGGGCCCTGTCGGAGTTCCAGGTCCGTGGCGTTGCGACGAACATCAGCTTCCTTCGGGCCCTGCTGAGCGACCCGGACTTCCTCGCCGGCGACCTGACCACCGCCTTCCTCGATGAGCATCCCGAGCTCATGTCGGCCTCGCCGGGCTCCACGATCGGCGCGGCATCTGGCCTGCTGCTCCGCCTCTCCGAGGTCACCGTCAATCGTCCGCACGGTGACTCCCGGACGACCCAGCGGGACCCTGCCTCGCTGCTGCCCCGGGATGTCATCGCCGCTGCCCCGCCCGCACGCACCGCCAAGCAGGTTCTCGACGCGGACGGTCCCGAGGCCCTCGCCGCGTGGCTGCGCGCCCTTGACCACGTCGCCGTCACCGACACGACGCTCCGCGATGCCCACCAGTCCCTGCTTGCCACCCGGGTGCGCACGCGCGACCTCGTCGCCGGTGCGCACGCGCAAGCCGGTCTTCTTCCCGGCCTGTTCAGCCTCGAGTGCTGGGGCGGCGCGACCTTCGATGCTGCGCTGCGCTTCCTGGGCGACGATCCGTGGGAGCGTCTGGAGCAACTGCGGGCTGCTGCACCCGATGTCATGACCCAGATGCTTATCCGCGGACGCAATGCCCTTGGCTACGCGCCATACCCGGAAGACGTCGTCACTGCCTTTGTCAGCGAGGCACGACTCGCGGGCATGGATGTCTTCCGAGTCTTCGACGCACTCAACAGCGTCGAGAAGACCCGGCCCGTGATCGATGCCGTGCGCGCGAACGCCGGCTATGCCGAGGGCGCGATCTGCTACACCGGCGACGTCCTCGATCCGGCCGAGACGACGTACACCCTCGACTACTACCTGCACATCGCCGAGCAGTATGTCGACGCAGGCGCGCATGGACTCGCTATCAAGGACATGGCGGGCCTGTTGCGGCCGCCTGCCGCCACAGCACTCGTCCAGGCGCTGCGCAGCCGCTTCGACGTTCCCGTCCGCCTGCATACGCACGACACCGCTGGCGGCCAGCTCGCGACCTACCTCGCCGCGATCGATGCCGGGGTCGACGGAGTCGACTGCGCATCGGCTCCCATGGCATCCGGCGGCAGCCAGCCCAGTCTGGGTGCCCTGCTCGCCGCCATGGCCCACGCCGACCGCGACCCGAGCGCCGGCGGCGGGCTCGACCTCGCCGATGCCGCGACCCTCGAGCCGTACTGGACGGCGGTCCGTGATCTCTACGCGCCCTTCGAGGCGGGCCAGCGCTCACCTGCAACGAGCGTCTACCGGCACGAGGTCCCGGGCGGCCAGCTGTCGAACCTGCGGGCGCAGGCCGACGCCCTCGGTGTCGGCGACCGATTCACCGAGGTCCTCGAGGCGTACCACGATGCCAACCTGCTGCTGGGCCGTCCGGTCAAGGTCACCCCGAGCAGCAAGGTCGTCGGCGATCTCGCCGTATGGATGGTCGCCGCCGGCGTCACTCGCGCCGACCTGCTGGCCGAGCCCGCCCGGCACGACCTGCCGGCATCCGTCATCGCCTTCCTGCAGGGCCAGCTCGGCGTGCCCGAGGGCGGCTTCCTTGAGCCGTTCACGAGTGAGGTGCTCGCCGGGAAACCCCCGCTGGCCGAGCCGGTTTTCAACGCCCTCGACCGCGCCGACCTCGCTGACCCCGTGACCCGGCGCGCGGCGCTGACTCGGCTGATGCTGCCGGCCGAGGCCGCTGCGTTCGAGACATCACGCCGCACCTACGGCGACGTCTCCCTGCTGCCCACCCATGCCTACCTCTACGGACTTCAGCACGGTCGCACCGAGGTGATCGACATCGCCGCGGGTCAGCAGATGTTCGTCGATCTCGACGCGATCGGCGATCTCGACGAGACCGGCAGACGCAGCGTCCATCTGCGCGCCAACGGGCAGCCGGTCGTCCTGCGCGTCGTCGACGAGCATGCCCCGAAGTCCGCCAACGTCCGGCCGAAGGCCGAGGCCGGGAACCCCGGGCACCTGGGCGCCTCCGTTCCGGGCGTGATCAGCGTGCTCGTCAAGCCCGGCGATCAGCTGCAGGCCGGCGACAAGGTCGCGATCATCGAGGCAATGAAGATGGAGTCGGCCGTCACGACGGGCACCGCCGGCACCGTCGACACCGTCCACGTCCAGGACACCTGGCAGGTCGAGCCCGGTGACCTCGTGGTGACGATGACCCCCGCTCCCCCCGCCTGACCCGTCCGTCTTGAGGTTG
>CAIVQM010000506.1 GCA_903908025.1 uncultured bacterium | reverse complement strand
GGCACATCGAGAAGATGGCACCCGCGCTCGAGGCAGCCCTCGAGGGCTGGGAGACGCGTGTCTCGACCGGCCGGCTCAACCAGTTCCTGACCGCGCTCGCCGCTGCGCATCCGCATCCGCTGCGCGGTGGCCGCCAGCCGCGCATCCTGTTCGGTGCGCAGGTGCAGACCAGCCCGCCGACGTTCGCCCTGTTCACCACCGGTTTCCTCGAGGCCGGCTACCGCCGGTTCATCGAGCGGCGCCTGCGCGAGGACTTCGGGTTCACGGGCACGCCGATCCGGCTGGTCATGCGGGTGCGCGAGAAGCGGTCCAAGCGCCGCTAGGTGTTACGAGGCGGGCGGGGCTGCCGGCACCGGTGGCGGGACGTCGCATGTGCGCCCGGCGGGACGACCGGCGAATCGGTCAGCGATCCACGCGACCGCAGTCGGCCCGGCCGTGGTGGCGGCTGCCTGATGCGAGATCCCGCCCATCCACAGCACGCTGATCGATGATGCCGCGTCGCACCACTGCTCCTGCACCATCGCATTGGGCCACGGCAGCACGACCGTGTCGGCGGTGCCTTGCGCGATGAAGACCGGCATGTCGGCGGGCAGAGGTGCTGGCGTCTGCTGCTGGGCGGCAGCGGCCCACGAGGGGTCCGCGAGCGGATCTCCCGCGAAGAACTGCTGCCCCAACTTCTCGCGCGCCAGCCCCTCGATCGCCGACTCCTTGATGCACTCCCCGGCCAGGCGCGCCGAGGTGCGCTGAGCCGCGGGCGTCAGGATCGGGTTGACGGGAAGCTCGGGGTAGTACGTGGGCCAGGACTCGATCACATCGGGGCCGATGACCCAGCCGACGACGTTGTCCCACTGTGCTCCGACGATCTCGGTGAGATTCAACGCCGGTGCGGCAGCTGCCACCCCCAGAAGGTCGAGCTCTGGGGCGTACTCCTCACCGAGGTGACCCGTCCAGATGGACGAGTGCCCACCCTGGGAGTGGCCCCAGGTGACGTACCGCGTGCCGGCCTGTGCCTCGGGGACATTGCGCGCAGCCCGCACCGCGTTGACGAGGTCGCGCACCTCGGCCTGGGCGATGAGGTACTGGTTGGGGCCGGGCGTGCCGAGCCCGACATAGTCGGTCGACACGACAACCCAGCCGAACTGCATCATCTGGTCGAGCCAGTTGTCGGTGTCCTGCAGCGGATTGGCCGAGCGCGACGGCACGCAGGCATCGCCCATGCCCAATGTGCCGTGTGCCCAGGCGACGACGGGGCGTCCCTCGGGTGCCGCGGGCGCATCCGGGATGAAGAGCATGCCGCCCGAGGCAGCAGCAGAGCCATCCGGGCGCTCGGACACGTAGAGGATCCGGTAGGCCGAAGCCCCGGGAACGGTGACTCCCAGCGGCTCCATCCGGATGACGGTCCCGGCGGGGCCCGGCAGGGGATTCGGGGGATCATAGAAGGGCTGCAGGGCGGCCTGCTGCTGTCGCGTATCGACGATCCCTGATCCGACGCTGGCGACAACGGCCATCAGACCCGCCGTCAGGACGGCGAGCAGGACGATGATGACCGTGCGGCGTTTAT
>CAIVQM010000505.1 GCA_903908025.1 uncultured bacterium | reverse complement strand
CGACCCGAACACCGTCACGGTGAGCGCAGCGATCAGCAGGATCCAGTCGAGGTCACGCCAGTAGCCCGACCCACCCGAGCCACGCGACATCGGCCTCGTGCGCATGTCGGAAGCGAAGATCGAACTCATCAGCCGGACGCTCCTGCCTGCGGACGGCTCGGGGCGACGCCGGCGTTACGACCCTTGGGCGTGACGGGGGTACCGTCGGATTGCACGACGGGCAAAGTCGCCTGCGGCTCGCCGCCGATGAGGATGCTGTCCTGGGGGCGCACGACACCATTCTTCACCCCGAACAACTCCTCGTAGATGCGGCGCACGCTCGGCCCGGATGTCTTCGAGCCGGTGCCGCCCTCCGTCACCATCATGACGATGGCGTATTTGGGCTTGTTCGCCGGCGCATACGAGGCGAACCATGACGTCGAAGCCTTGTCGCCCGTCACCTGTGCGGAGCCGGTCTTGGAGGCCACCGGAATCTGGTCGAGCGGGAAGCCGACGAACGGGGTCTCGCCCGACCCGTCGGTGGTTACACCCGGCAGGGAGTTACGCAGGAACTTGATAGCGGACTTCGGTACGTCGACCTTCCCCTTGAGGATGGGCGGAAACTCCGTGACCACCGTGCCGTCAGCGCTGACGATTCCCTTGGCGACCTGCGGCTGGAACAGCTTCCCGCCGTTCGCGACGGCCGAGTAGACCATCGCCATCTGCAAGGGAGTGACGGTTGTGTCGCCCTGACCGATGGCCGCGTTGAGTGCGTCGCCCGCGCGCCACTGGTAGCCGTCCGTGCAGTTCTCCTTGTCGAGGGCCGTGTAGTAGTCGGCCAGCTTCGGGTCGGTCTTGCGGGTCTCCGGATAGCCCGTCTGGGCATTGCGACACCAGGTGTCCTTCATGTCCTCCCAGTTCTGGCGCTTGAACTCGCGACTCGAGATGCGGCCAGCCGCCTCGCCCGGCAGGTCGATGCCCGTCACCTGACCAAGTCCGAACGTGGCAGCGGCCTCGGCGATCGGGTCAGCGGCATCGACAGCAGCATCGGGGCCACCCGCCTGCTGCCACATCTTGCGCGCAATGCCATAGAAGACGGTGTTGCAGGACACCTCGAGCGCCCTCGTCAGCGAGATCGGCCCATAGGCCGCCGACTCATAGTTGCGGAACGTCTGCGGGCCGATGGTCAGCGAACTCGGACAGTCATAGCTGCCGTAGAGGTTGAAGCCGTCCTTGCCCGCGGCTGCGGTGCTCACAACCTTGTAGGTCGAGCCGGGCGCGAACTGTCCTTGGTAGGCGTTCGACGACAGTGCCTTGGTGTCGATCAGGTCCTGGTACTGCTTCTTGCTGACGCCGCCGATCCAGATGGACGGATCGTAGGTCGGATAGCTCGCCATGGCCAGCACACGCCCGGTCTGCACGTCGACGACGACGGCTGCGCCGGACTTGCCTCCGTAGCCCTGCTGCTGGGCCCGGCGCACCGCGGCCACCAACTGCGCTTCGACGACAGCCTGCAGTTTCGCATCGATGCTCGTCACGACATAGTCGCCCGCGACCGGCGCCTGCTCCTCGAGGGTTCCCGTCACGTGACCGGCGGTGTCAACTGCGAGTGTCGTGATACCCGGTTTGCCGCGCAGTTGATCGTCGTACACCTTCTCCATGCCCGAACGGCCGACGACGTCCGTGCGACGCAGCCGGTCCGATGCCCGGCTGTCGCCCTGCACCTGCAGCTGTTCCTCGGTGACCGGGCCGAGATAGCCAAGCATGTGCGCCGCGTTGACGTTGAACGGCGACGGGTACTCCCGGATGGCTTCGAGCCGCGCGGCTACACCGGGGAAGTCGCGGCGGCGCTCCATGATCGTCAGCGCCGTCTGGGTGTCGACGTCACTGACAATCGGCACGGGCTGGTAGGCCGAACCGTTCCAGCAGACCGGCGGTGGCTTCGCGCCTTCGGTTCCGCACGGCGTGAGCCGGTCGTTGATCTTGTTGACCGGCATGTCCAGGATGTTCGCGAGGCGGCGAATGACGGCGGCACCGTCGTCCTTCTCCTTGGCCAGCGTCTGTCGGTCGACGGTCACGACGATGGAAGTGCGGTTGGCGACGAGGGGGCGGCCGGCCTGATCGAGCACAAGACCTCGAACCGCCGGCTCGACAACCTCCCGCACGGTGTTGTCCGCGGCCGCGGCCCGGTACTGGGCACCCCCGACAACCTGCAGGTAGAAGGCGCGCGCGACGAGGGTCCCAAGAAGCGAGACGACGAGCACGGCCAGGACGAGCAGGCGCAGATTCGAGCGCTCACTCACCAGCCGTCTCCCTTCCGCGTCGCTGCAGCCGCCACCACCGGCTCCTGCCGGGCTGATCTAGGTACGACGGTACGACGTACCTCGACAGGGCCCGGTTCCTGTTGCCCCAATATGGGTGCTTTGTGCTGAAAATTCTTTGTACGGATCAGATTACGAGGACTTCGGGTGTCGCCTTGCGCACCAGCCACGCCACGCCCAGCACCACCAGTGGGGCGAGGATCACCGCGTACAGCGCACTGCTGATGGCCAGCCCGGCGACCTCACCCCAGGCCACCCGCCCGCTTCCCAGCAGGGCGGAGAGGGCGGACGTGCCGATGGTGGCCGCGCCGGCGGCCAGCCCCACGATCCCGATCATCACCGGCACCGTGCGGTCTCGCGGATCGATGACGACGCCGGTCACGTAGCCGATGACGAGGTAGACGATCGCGTTGACGCCCAGCAGCGTGTCGGCCGGCGGTGCCAGCCCCAGCAGCACGCCAGCGACGAAGCCCGCCACCGCTCCCTGCGTCGGACCCATCGAGAGGGCGATGGCAACCACGGTCACGACCACGAGGTCGGGAGTCGCCCCCGG
>CAIVQM010000504.1 GCA_903908025.1 uncultured bacterium | reverse complement strand
TCCTCGCCGAGGCGCTCGCCGGATCGGCGTCCGTCGGCGACGCTCTCACGGGTGGTGTCGTCCGACGAGGCTCCGGCAGGGCGCGGGGCGAGCGGGCGCAGAAGGGCCCGGCGCGCTGCCGCGTGTGCCGCAAGGGCTTGGTCACCGCACCGGAGCGCACACTGGGCCGGTGCAAGTCCTGTCCCGTCGATCTCAATGCCGAGTTGCTCGATGCACTGCGCGAGTGGCGTCTGCAGGTGTCCCGCGAGAAGGCGGTGCCCGCCTATGTCGTCTTCACCGACAACACCCTGATCGCGGTTGCGGAGCAGTTGCCGGCTGACTCGGATGCTCTCGCCGAGATTCCGGGCATCGGTCCGATGAAGCTGCAGTCCTACGGCGACGACGTCCTCGGTCTCGTGCGCCAGCACTCCTGAATCTGCACTAGCCCTGGGTCGGAACTACTCCGCAGCGGTGAACGTGGGCACCCACTGCTCGAGTTCAGCGCGCATCGGCACGGTGGCATCGAGTTGGCACAGCACGCCGATGCTGCCCAGCCACACGCGGTGGATCAATGCGTATGACGGCGGCAGGTTGAGCTTGAAGCCGATGTTGAAGTCCGGGTTGCGCATGTCGTTCATGCGCGTGAACTGGCCGCGCATCCAGTCGCGACTGAAGTGGAAAGTCTCGTGCCGAGCGGGCTCCACGAACGGGGACAGGTAGTTCAGCACCTGCTCGGGATCGATCTCGACATTGGGTCGGATGAAGCCCTCGTCGCGCAGGCCCTGCATGACGGTCTCGGCATCACCCGACAGCGCGATGCGCAGCAGTGTGCCCATCGCGGTCGGCAGCCCGTCGGGCAGTTCCGCCACCGCGCCGAAGTCGAGGACGCAGAACTTGCCTTCCGGTGTGATGCGGAAGTTGCCCGGATGCGGGTCGGAGTGCAGGAGTCCGGCGCGCGCCGGGCCGGCGAGCAGGAAGCGTTCGTACAGCTCGCCGGCGCGGTCGCGTTCCGCAGGGGTGCCGTCGGTGATGATGGCCGAGAGCGGCCGACCGTCGACCCACTCGGAGACGATCACGTGGGGTGCGGCCGCGAGCACATGTGGGATGACGTACTCAGGGTCACCCTCGAACGCGGCGGCGAATGCGCGTTGGTTGCGCGACTCGCGCAGGTAGTCGAGTTCCTCGATCGCGCGGTCCTTCAGCTCGTCGAGCAGCGCCTTGATATCCTTGCCGGGGACCAGTGAAGAGAACATCCGGCCCATGCGGGTCATCTGCTTCAGGTCGGAGATGAAGGCCTTGTCGGCGCCGGGGTACTGCACCTTCACCGCAACGACGCGACCGTCGTGCCAGATGGCCTTGTGCACCTGTCCGATGGATGCAGCGGCGGCCGGCAGGTCGTTGAACTCAGCGAACCGCGTGCGCCAGTCCTCGCCGAGCTCCTGCGCCAGGATGGCGTGGATCGACTCGGCCGGGAGGGGGGGAGCGGCCTCCTGCAGCTTGGTCAGCGCAGCGCGGTAGGGACCGGCCACCTCCTCGGGCATGGCTGCCTCGAAGATGCTCATGGCCTGGCCCATCTTCATGGCCCCGCCCTTGAGCTCGCCGAGGACCTTGAACATCTGCTCGGCCGTGCGTGCCTGCAGCTCGGCCGTGACAGCCTCGGCCGGCTTGCCCCCGAGCCGCTTGCCGAACCCCCACGCCTGACGCCCGGCGTACGTCGCGGGCAGCGTGGCGATCTTCACGCTGCGCGTCAGTGCGTACTTCGGGATCTCGGGCACGAAGCCATTGTCACCTGAACCCGAGCGAGGCGCGAGGCCGCGCCCGGCTCACTCCTGTGGCCACCGGCAGCCGCACAGGGGGTGTGCCGGTCGGGCCACGCGGGTTGACTCGCCGGACGGCAGCCGCAGGGCCAGTGCGAAGCCTGCCCAGGTCTCGCTGCGTTCGGGGGTGTCGACCCACATCCGGGCGAGCAGGGCCGCCTGCGTGGCGGCCAGCCGGCCCAGCAGGGGATCGATCGGTGGGCAGGCCGCACCGTCGAGCGCCTGGGCCCACTGAACGGCCAGCAGCGGCCAGGCTGAATCGGCATCGCGACGGTGCAGATGGGCGCAGCGCATGCAGCCAGTGCGCCCGGGGACGACGAGGGGACCGATCGTTGCGCGCTCGCCGTGCACGCCGACGGGCAGGTGGGGCTTCTGCTGGGCATCGTGGTCGAACTGCGCCGGTACGTCCGGATGACGGGCATCGGCGAGGATCGTCAGGGTGGCATGGGGGCCATCGGTGACCGTCAGGCCAGCCGCGTCGAGGGATGCCGCGACCTCGTCGGCCAGCAGCCCGGTGCCGAGTACGGCCACCGAGCAGCGGTCGCGTGCGGTCAGGGCGTCGTAGGCGTCGTCGAGGCTGCGGTAAGTGCGCAGTGCCGCGCCGAATCGGCCCGCCGCACAGTCGCGCTCGTCCTGCGAGCACCAGCGCAGGGCATCGGGGATTCGGGCCGCATCGTCGAGGACGGCAGCGGCGAGCAACGCACGCAGCAGTCGGCGTGCCTCGTGCACCGGGAGGTCGAGGGCATCCTCGATCTCGGTTGCGACCCGCATGCCGTCGAGGCCGACGATCCAGGCGATATGAGATCGGGTGACGCGGTCGATGATGACGTCATCACCCACCTGGATGCAGGTCTCCCCGCGCCACAGGAGCGGTACGTCGGTTCGCAGGCGCGGCTTGTGCAGGCCGGCGAGCTCAGGCAGGAGCGGTTCGACGGGCTGGGGCAGCGGCAGGCTCATGGAGCGAAGCGTCGACCGACCGGCCTGTGGATCATCAGTGGCGATCCACAGGGCAGATGCGGTAGTGGGTCAGCGGAAGCGAGCCCAGACCTCCCACGACGACGCTCCGCGAATCCAGGGGCGACCGCCGGCGATGGCGATGCTCTCCTCGAACGGTTCGGCCAGCACCTCGTACCGTGATCCGAGCGCCTCCTCAACCAGGGCGATCTCCGCACGGGAATCGACCAGACCGAGGCAGGCCCACTCGTCGCCATCCGTGTCGATCATGGCGATCGAGGCCGTCAGTCCTTCTATGACATCGCGCAGCATGGCGTAGTCCTACCCACGATTCCGCCGCGCCAAACCTGGCCCGGCGGAATCTGCGGGACTACTGGTGGTTCGGGCCGTGGTCCGAGCCCTTGTCATGACCCGAACCCGATCCGATGCCGTGGTTCAGCCACTTGGCATCATCGAGTCCGTGTGAGCGACCGGGCGTGAGCAGGCCCGCAGGCACGGTGGTGCCGGCCGCGGTGAAGGCGTCAGTGATCGTCTTCTGGTAGGCCGCCAGGGCCGTGGCGAGCGAGGCCTTGGCCTTGTCCGCGGCCGCGGTCACGACGGACTGCTGCGCGGCCTTCGCGGTGCTGAGGGCGCTCTTGTACGCGGTGATCGCGGCTTCGAGAGCCGCCTTCTGCACGCTGGTGTCAACGGCGGGGCTGGCATCGCGCGCGGTCTCGTAAGCCTGGTGTGCGGTTTTCACCGCAGCCTTCTGCGTGGCGGTCGCCGACTCGATTGCGGTCCGGACGCCGGACGTGTCGGTGCGGAACTGGTCCTTCGCCGCCTTGGTCGCGTCCTTGTACGTACTGCGCGCGGTCTGGATCGCCGTGACCAGCACGGTGTTCGCTGACTGCTCGGCGGTCAGGCCGCTCTGGCCGTGGTGGCCGTCTTGGCTGCTCTGGCTGCTGTGACCCTTGCCGCCATGGTCGTCTGCCGATGCAACTCCGACGAAGCCGGGAGCCGTGGCAATCAGCGCGATCGCTGCGGATGCGGTCAGGAGCCGCCGTGTCGTGCGCAGGTGCGTCATGTGCCGTCCTTTGTGAGGGGTAAGGATCGTGCGTTCTGCTTCGAGTATCGCCCGACGGATGACTGCTGACACCCGTCGGAGGGTTAAGAGTTGGTTAGACGTGCTGCCCGCTACGAGGCGATCAGGCAGAACGGGTGGTCGACGGGGTCGAGGTAGACGCGGAACGACTGCCCGGGCTGGGTGGGGTGCTTGCGCGCGCCGATCGCGAGCACGCGTCGCTCACCCTCGTCGAGGTCGTCGACGTAGAAGTCGAGATGCTCCTGCTGGGGGTGCTCCTGACCGGGCCACGCGGGTGCCTGGTAGTCCCCGACTCGTTGGAAGGCCAACGTGACCGGGCCGTCCGCCCGCAACTGCACCCACTCATCGTCGGACGCTTCGTCATCGACGGGCCAGCCGGTGATGGTGGCATAGAAGGCGGCGAGGGCACCGGGATCAGGGCAGTCGATGGCGGTCCAGGACAGTCGGGCGATCGCAGTCATGCCCGCGACGCTAACGTGCAACGCGTGACGAGTCGAGGTTTCACGCCGGCCCGGGTGAGCGGCCCACCGGGCTCCGCCGCGGTCGCTGGCGGGTCGGCCGAGGTCGTTGATGCGGCCACGTCCATCCTGGCCGCGGGTGGTTCGGCAGTCGATGCCGTGCTGGCCGCCGCATTCGCGGCGGTGATGTCGGAGCCGGTGCTGGCGAGCCTGGGTGGTGGTGGCTTCCTGCTCAGTGGCGCGGCCGACGAGGAGCCGACCCTCCTTGACTTCTTCGTGGATGTCCCCGGCCTCGG
>CAIVQM010000503.1 GCA_903908025.1 uncultured bacterium | reverse complement strand
TTGCCGGTAGGGTCACGCCCCGTGGCTGTCCTCATTACTGGGTCCATCGCGACCGATCACCTGATGACCTTCCCGGGTCGGTTCGCCGACTCCCTCGTCGCCGACAAGCTGGACAAGATCTCGCTGTCCTTCCTCGTCGACGAACTCGAGGTCCGTCGGGGAGGTGTCGCCCCCAACATCGCGTTCGGCATGGGCTGCCTGGGCCTGCGCCCGGTGCTCGTCGGTGCCGTCGGGCCTGACTTCGCCGACTACGAGTCCTGGCTTCAGCGGCACAACGTCGACACGAGTGGGGTGCGCGTGTCCGAGTCCCGGCACACCGCCCGCTTCGTCTGCACGACGGATGCCGATCAGAATCAGATCGCATCCTTCTACCCGGGTGCCATGTCCGAGGCCCGGAACATCGAGTTGCGTCCGGTTGTGGACCGCGTCGGCAAGGCCGATGTCGTGCTCATCGGGGCGAACGATCCCGAGGCGATGCTGCGGCATACCGAGGAGTGCCGGTTCCGCGGCTACCCGTTCGCGGCCGATCCGTCGCAGCAGCTCGCGCGGATGGAGGGCGAGGAGATCAAGCCGCTCATCGAGGGTGCGACGTTCCTGTTCACCAACGAGTACGAGGCTGCCCTCATCGAGCAGAAGACCGGCTGGTCGGCCAAGGACATCGCGGCGATGGTCGAGACCCGGGTGACCACCCTTGGGCCGGACGGTGCTCGCGTCGAGCGTCGCGGCGACGGGCAGGTGCACGTCACGGTCGCGGAGGAGGACCGTCGGGCAGATCCCACGGGTGTGGGCGATGCCTTCCGCGCTGGCTTCCTGTCGGGTCAGGCCTGGGGCCTGAGCGACGAGCGTTCAGCGCAGCTGGGGGCGCTGCTCGCCACCTACGTGATCGAGACCATTGGCACGCAGGAGTACGAGCTGGCGCGCACGCACTTCCTCGAGCGCATGGCACGTACGTATGGCGACGATGCGGCTGCCGACGTGGAGCCGCACATCTCCTGCCCGCGTCCCTGACGCCACCAACCGGCCATGGCGGTACTGCCCGATCCCTGCCGGTGGGACCTGCCTGACCTCGAGGCCGCGTTGCCTGGCGAGGACGTGGTGGCGATCGGTGCCGACCTCGCCGTCTCGACCGTGTTCGAGGCGTACTGCCGCGGCATGTTCCCCATGCACCTCTCGACGGGCGAACTCGCGTGGTGGTCGCCTGATCCTCGGGGCGTTCTTCCGCTCGACGCACTGCGGGTGACGCGCTCCCTGCGCCAGTCGATGAAGTCCTTCAGCTACACGGTCGACCGGGATTTCGCCGGGGTCATGCGCGAGTGCGCGGATGAGCGCAGGGACTCGGGCTGGATCACGGACGAGTTCATCGACACGTACACCCAGCTGCACCGGATGGGCTGGGCGCACTCGGTGGAGGTGTGGCGCGGCGATGAACTCGTCGGCGGGCTCTACGGCATCGAGATCGGCGGTCTGTTCGCGGGCGAGTCGATGTTCCACCGCGTGACA
>CAIVQM010000502.1 GCA_903908025.1 uncultured bacterium | reverse complement strand
GGTGTCCAGGGGAAGACCCCTGGTGCGCATGGGTAGCTCGGGCAGGTCTGCGTGACGGTGCCTGCGCTGACGTACTGCGCGGTCACGTCGGCTGTCGTGACCGCGAACGTCAGGATTCCTCCCGACGAGGTCGCGACGGTCCACGTGCCGTTCAGCGCGGTGAAGGGCGCGGCTATCCCGGAGACGACGATCGTCTCGCCCGCCGTGATGGATGTCGGGCCGCCGAGGTAGAGCGTTGCGACGTTGGAGGACACCCCGGCACCGGTGATGCCCAGGCCCCAGTTCGCGATCGCGTACGTGGGCCAGCCGGCGAGGGCGGCAAGGTCAGGGATCATCCGACGGCTAGCGGCAGTGGGGTAACTGCTCATCGCCGCGCTCTGCTGGTAGCTGGGCATCGCATAGCCCGAACTCTGGCCGCCACCGGTCCCCTCGCCCCCCGAGTACGGGAAGTTGGGAAGGTTCCCGCAGTTGGGGTTGGCGTTCGAGTCCTTCCAGACGTAGTTCTGAACGAGCGCACCCGGGGTGTAGGCAAGTTCGAGCCCGACTGCCATGGACGTTGTCTGCGAGTCCCACTGCGTTCCGCCCACGGCCAGGGTGTTCGGATTGGTGGCAAGGAACTGCGGCACCAGCGTGCCGAACGACACGGAAGCCTGCGCCGTGACCGCGGTATTGACACGATCGGGGTGGGTCACAGCCACGGTGAACGTTGTGGTGGACGGGGTGCTGAGGATCGTGTACATCCGGTCAAGCTCGGGCGAGATGCTCGAGAGAAAGACCTGCTGCCCGGCGTGGAAGCCATGCGCGGCCGTAGTCACCGTCATGACATTCGATGCCACCGCAGCGGAAGTCACCGAAACCAGCGTCGCGTTGCCGAAATTGCTGCCTGTCGTGGAGATGCAGCCACCGGATCCCTCGTCTCCCGCTGAGACGACAACGATCACGCCCATGGCCGCGAGCTGGTTCATCATCCAGTCGCTGTTGGTCATGTCTTGGGTTCCGCCGTAAGCGGCTTCGGAGCCGCCGTAGCTGATGCTGACGATGCACCCGCCGGCTGGGAAGCTCGGCCCCTTGCTGAGCGTCTGCAGAGTCGACGTCGGGTTGCCGGTCCACACCAGGCCGCAGGCATCCGCCGCCGTCACGAGCAGGCCGTACCAGCCCCAACTGGACGAGGTGTTCACCATGACGATCTCCGCATTCTGCGGCAGTGCCGCAGCCACGATCGATGCATCGAGCGTGGCCTCGTCACCTGGAGCAGTGGCTGGCGGGTACCACGGATTCGTGTCGGTGCCGAGGGTGACGGTGGGCAGGCCGCACTGGGCGAGCAGCGCATTGACCGAGGTGGCATTGGCAGTGGTGTCGAACTCCCCGATGACGATGCGCTGCGCAGCGGGAGTGCCGGTCGGGGTCAGCGGTAATCCGACAGAGGAGTTCCACTGCTGCGGACCGATGCCCAACCGGGTGGCGCCTGCAAGCGGAGTGCATGCCGCGGAGGAGTACTCAGGGGCTAGGAAGGAGGGATCAGCTCGTGCCGGACTGGCCGCACCGACCAACGCGCTTGCCGCAGCCATGCAGATGAGCACGACGGCCATGATCGTTCGTGGAAGGGGCACTCGCGCAGCCTAGGTGTCGCAGAGCCGATCACCGGTAGGCCTCTGCGGCGGGTTGCGGCAACTACTCCGTATGTCACGGTGTTTGTCGGAATTCGTCCCCCGCCCCTTGGAGATCCACGTGACCGACCTGCCGACAGTTCTCGCCATTCCCGTATCCACCACAAATGACGTTCCGGGTCGCACGCTCGCGTCCTACGTCGGGCCGGCGTTCGGTCAACGGGCGCCGGCGGCAACCTCATGGGCACCGTCAAGGGCATGAAGAAGGGCCAGACCCAGGGTCTGGCCGAGATACTTGCCTACGGCTCGGCCGTCACGTTGGCATAGTCCGTCAGGGATTCCTGCGCGAACGGTGCCGCGTCCTCGCCCGGTGAGGATCGCTGGGCATGGTGTGCTGCGCACCGGGCAGGCTGGCATCCCAGTGGTAGCAGACACCACCGTGCGTGCGACCCGTCAGTGCGATCGCACCTGGTGCGCGCGGTGTCAGGACCGGTGCTGGGCCAGGTAGACGGTGTTGGTCGCTGGCCGATCCTGCAGCGGATTCGCGAACTCGATGATCTCGGCAATGGCGTTCGGGAATGAGCCACGAAGAGTGTGCAGGTAGTCCTCGTCAGGCGGATCGTTCGACCAGAGTGCGAAGACACCCCCAGGCCGCAGGAGCCTCGCGAGTCGCGCGGTCCCCTCGGCGGTGTAGAAGTCGGCATGTGACGGGCTGAGCAGGTGCCGGGGCGAGTGGTCGACGTCGAGAAGAACGGCGTGGAACTGCCGGCCCGGAGAGCCGGGATCGAAGCCGCTTCCGGCCGCGAGAGCGAAGAAGTCCTCGTTGACCATGCGTGCGCGATCTGAAGAAGGGACGGAGGCGGGGACGAGTCCGCGTTCGTGCCAGCCGATCACCTGGGACAGTCGCTCGACGACCAGCAACGAGCGCACGCGCGGATCCTCGAGTACTGCCGTGGCGGTGTACCCGAGTCCGAGGCCTCCGACAACGACGTCGAGGTCGTCGCCGTCCAGGAGGCGCAGCGCCCGCGTCGACAGTTCGATCTCGGCGACGGTGAACAGGCTGGACATGAGGAACTCGTCGCCCAGCTTCACCTCGTACACCTCGACGCCGGCGGTCGGGTCGAGGCGTCGTCGCAGGGTGAGGTCGCCCATGGGGGTGCTGCTCCAGTCGAGCTCCTCGAGTCGACTGCTCATGCGAGGCTGATTGCTGCGGTATCAAGGGCTGCCATTGTGGAAGCGTCCCACAGGTGGGCACCCGGCAGGCCGATCCCGATCGGCGGAGACCGGTTGAGTGCGCTTGACTGGCGCGGTGACCACTCGATGGCTCTTCGGTGACCACCTGGGTCCCCACTTCCTGGACAGCGCGGACCAGCCGGTTCTCATGATCGAGGCGCGCGGGGTCTTCGCACGCCGCCGGTTTCATCGCGCGAAGGCCCACCTCGTGCTCTCGGCGATGCGTCATCGAGCGGCCGAGCTGGGGGAGCAGTGCACGTACGTGCGGGCCGAGAGCTATGCCGCGGCGCTCGACGCCGTTGAAGAGCCACTCAGCGTCTGCCACCCGACCTCGCGGTCAGCGATGCGGTTCGTCCGTGACCGAGGCAATATCGAAGTCCTCCCCGCGCGGGGATTCGCGTCATCGACGAGTGATTTCGAGCGTTGGGTTCAGTCTCGTGGTCAGCGGCGACTGCTGATGGAGGACTTCTACCGCGATGCCCGCCGCCGACTGGGCGTGCTGATGGACGGTGACGAACCGGCAGGCGGCCGATGGAACTTCGACGTCGACAACCGTGAGCCACCGCCCCGCTCGTCGGTGCTTGGCATCACCGAACCGGAATGGCCGACAGAGGACGACATCGACCTGGAGGTTCGCGACGATCTCGATCGCTGGCAGCGAGATGGGGAAGTGACGTTCCTGGGCGAGGATGGCCCGCGGCGTTTCGCTGCGACCCGCGCTGAGGCGCTCGCGGTGCTTGACGGATTCATCGCCGATCGTCTGCCGGCGTTCGGTCCGCACGAGGACGCGATGCTGTCCGGCGATCCATGGATGGCCCACTCGATGCTCTCGGCACCGATGAACCTCGGTCTCCTCGATCCGATGGAGGTCGTCTCCCGTGCCGAGCAGGCCTATCGTCACGCCGGATGCCCGCTCGGGTCCGTGGAGGGCTTCATTCGGCAGGTCATTGGCTGGCGCGACTTCGTCTGGAACCTCTACTGGCACCTGCCGGCGTCGTACCGCGACCTCAACGAGCTCCACGCGGCCGAGCCGGTGCCTGACTGGTTCGCTGAACTCGACGCGGGTGCGGTCGACGCATCCTGCCTGTCCCAGATCCTGGCCGATGTGCGTGACAACGGCTGGGTGCACCACATTCCGCGGTTGATGGTGCTGGGAAACTACGCGATGCTCCGCGGGTGGGATCCGGTCCAGGTCACTGACTGGTTCCACCGCGCGTTCGTCGACGGCTACGACTGGGTCATGGTGCCCAACGTGATCGGTATGTCCCAGTACGCCGATGGCGGCGTCCTGGCGACCAAGCCCTATGCAGCCGGTGGCTCCTACATCAACCGGATGAGCGACTACTGCCGCGGCTGTCCCTATGATCCGCGGAAGCGGGTCGGGGTTGACGCCTGTCCGTTCACCGCCGGCTACTGGTCCTTTCTCCACCGCAATCGCGAACGCCTCGCGGGGAATCCACGCATCGCCCAGCCGCTCAGTGGGTTGAATCGGCTCACTGATCTCGAGCCGCTCCTCGTCCAGGAAGCTGCGCGAGGGTCTGCCGCTCCCTGATCAGTCAGCCACCGCTGCTGTCTGCGAGGTCCCGGTAGGCGAAGGCGTCGGCGGGTACCGCGTCCTCGCCCGGAGTGGTGCCCGGCATGATCGCGAACGTCGGTTCGAACTGGGTGAGGGCACCGGCGAGCGTCATCAGGATCGAGGCATCACCGGTGAGCGTCGCCGTGCCATCCATGACTTGCTGCTGGAGCGGAGCGACTCCGATCATCGCGTCCTCGAGGTCCGATCGGTTGATCGTCAGGGTGACGTCCGGTTCGTCCGCCACGAAGCCCTGGAGGCTGGTGAGCGCGCCGTTGCTCAGTTCGATGACGAATGACTCGCCGTTGTCCGGCGTGATCAGGTTCATCACGAAGGCGGCATTACCGATCTTGGTTGAGTCCAGCCGGATGCCGAGGTAGTCGAGGAACTGCAGAGTGCTGAGAGCGCGAACCATGTCCGGACCGGTGCTCTTCGGTGCAGCGCCGGACGGGATGCCGGACCGGAGTTCCAGAGCAGCGGCAAGGAAACTGTTGCGCACGCTGGGACTCTCCTGCTGGTAGCCCACCTGCTCGAATGCATCGGCAAGCAGGTGGCGCCCACGCTCATTCGTCGGTTCGCCGTAGACCAGCTTGTTGAGGATCTCGATGGCGAGCAGGTACTCGCCTGCCTCCATGAGCTGCTCAGCCTTTGCTGAGATGGCGTCGGAGCCGCCCATCATCTCGACGTACAGCGGTGCCGACTCGCTAGGAGCCAACGGGATCAGCGTGGCGGGATTCCCGTCCCAGTAGCCGAGGTAGCGGTTGATCACCGCACGAGAGTTGTGCTCGACGGAGCCGTGGTAGCTCCGTGCCGCCCACCGGCGCTCAAGGGACTCCGGCACCTGGTAGATGCGGTGGATCTCGTTGATGGTCACGCCCTGATTGGCAAGGTGCATGACGCCGTTGTTGAGGTGGGCGTATGCGTCGCGCTGGGTGCGCATGACCTCCCTGATCCGCTCGTTGCCCCAGCGGGGCCAGGAGTGCGACGCGAACATGACCTCGGCGTCCTGGCCGAAGAGGTACAGCGCCTTGTTGATCTGTCGCGACCACTCAAGGGCATCACGCACGAGCGCACCGCGCAGTGTGTAGATGTTATGGACGGTCGCGACGATGTTCTCTGCAGCCCAGAACGCCTTGAAGTCGGGGAACCAGGTGTTCATCTCGGCCGGTGCCTCGGTCCCCGGCGTGTTCTGGAACACCATGCGCACACCATCGATGGTGAGCTCCTCGATGTCGTCGACGATGTCGATCGTCGGCGGGATCAGCCCGGTAGACCCGGCAGCGACTCCCTTGCCGATGGCCTGATCAACGTGGCCGAACGGACTCCGGTCAAGTAGCGAGCCGTACTGGTAGAACATGCGGCGATTCATGGCATTGCCGGCATACACGTTCTCGGCGACGGCATGCTCGAGGAAGCCGATCGGAGCGATGACCGGGACCTTGCCCGACCGGACGTCCGCAACGTCGACAACGCCGTGGGCACCCGCGAAGTGATCGCCATGGGAGTGCGAGTAGACGACAGCGACCACCGGACGCGGCCCGAGGTGCTCGTTGATCAGGGCCAGGGCGGCGGCGGCCGTCTCGGACGCTGTCAGCGGATCGAACACGATCCAGCCGGTGTCCGAGCGGATGAACGAGATGTTGGCGAGGTCGAAGCCGCGGACCTGGTAGATGTGGCCGGGCACGACCTCGAACAGGCCGTACTCCATGTTGAGGATTGCCTGGCGCTGCAGTGACGGGTGGATCGAGTCGAAGTCCTGCCCGGAGAGCAGGAAGTCGTACTGGCCCATGTCCCACGCGACGTGGCCGGCCTCGGCCATGATCTGCCGATAGGAGGGAGCGGCGATGAACCCGCGGCGCGCCTCCTCGAAGTCGCGTTCGTCATCGAAGGGCAGCCGCTCGCGTGCCGCGGCTCGAGCCGCGGTCGTCGTCGCAGACGGCCGCTTGCCGTGCTCGTGGAAGTGCTCGTAGTGCATGGATCTACCCTCTCGTCCACCGCAACGGGGCCGCCTGCGGATGTCGTAGGAGCCTAGGCGTAGCCCCCGGCTCTGACTACTATCCGATCGAGTCGCAACACGGGTGACTCGGCGGAGATGCGCCACCGGCTCGAGGGGCAGGACCACGATGCGCTGGCTGCCATTCCATCGGGACACCCTCAGACAGGACGCCGTCGCCGGCCTGGTGCTGGGCGTGCAGAGCGTTCCCGATGGGCTGGCGACGGGCCTGCTGGCCGGGGTCAACCCGCTGTCGGGGCTCTACGGCTACATGCTGGGGACGCTGGGTGGCGCATTGGTCACCAGTTCCGCCTTCATGGCGGTGCAGGGCACGGGCGCGATGGCCATGATCGTCGTCGACGTGCCTGCCGTGCACGAGGCATCTGATCCCGCACGGGCCCTGTTCACACTGTCGGTCCTGACCGGCGTCGTGATGCTTGCCGCCGGGCTCCTGCGACTCGGCTCCGTCCTGCGCTTCGTGTCGAACGCAGTCATGGTCGGCTTCATCAACGCCGTCGGTGTGAACATCGTCCTGGGTCAGCTGGCGAATCTCACGGGCTTCGCGGCCGATGGGCCGAACCGGGTGATCAGGGCGATCCAGACACTCCTGAATCCCGGTCAGTGGGATCTGGCGACCCTCGCCATCGGCGTTGCGACGGTTGTGCTGATCGTGCTCCTCGAGCGCACCCGCGTCGGAGCGATGGGCCTCGTCGTTGCCGTCATCGTCACCTCGGCGGCGGCCGCCGCGCTGGACTGGACGTCGGTGCCCACCCTGAATGACCTGGGCGTGACGGTGTCCTCACTGCCGCGCCCGGAGGTGCCGATGCTGGCTCTTATCCCTGTGCTGCTGCTGCCGGCGATCTCGCTTGCGTTCGTGGGGCTGGTGCAAGGAGCCGGCATCTCGGCCAGTTTCCCCAACCCGGATGGCCGCTACCCCGACGCCTCGCGCGACTTCCTCGGGCAGGGTGTCGCGAACGTGGCATCCGGCATCTTCCAAGGGATGCCGGTCGGTGGCTCGGTGTCCGCAACGGCACTGAACCGGGCCGCAGGTGCGCGCTCGCGTCAGTCTCTGGTGTTCACGGCTCTGGTCATGGCTGTGGTGGTGGTCGCCTTCGGGGGCGTGGTGGGCCACGTGGCCATGCCGGCGCTCGCTGGCCTACTGATACTCATCGGCATCCGGACGATCAAGCCGGAGAACCTGCGGTCCGTCTGGGGCACGGGAACGGTGCAGAAGGTCGTCCTCGTCGTCACATTCGCCCTCACGATGATCATCCCGCTGCAGTACGCGGTACTGGTGGCTGTCGCGCTGTCGATCCTCCTGCACGTCGTGCGCCAGTCGAACCGGGTCACGCTGAAGAGGCAGCAGGCCGATGCGGACGGGCACCTCGTCGAGTCGGATCCGCCGTCGGCTCTCCCTGCGGGTGAGGTGGTGATCCTGCAGCCCTACGGCAGTCTCTTCTTCGCCTCCGCGCCGGTCGTCGAGAATCTGCTGCCATCCGTCAGTGCGACGTCACGTGGCAGCGTGGTGCTGCTGCGGCTGCGGGGCCGCGACGAGCTCGGATCGACGTTCATGCAGATGCTCCTGCGGTACGCGAGGGAACTGACAGCCGTCGACAGCAGACTCGTGCTTGTCTCCACGACCGAGCGGGTCGAGGAGCAGGCGACGGTGGCTGGGCTCGTCGACGTGATGGGATCCGATGCGCTCTACCGAGGCGATGAGCGTGCGGGTGCGACGTTGAAGCGTGCTGTGCAGGATGCGCAGGCGTGGGTCGCTAGCCGAACATGACCTGCGTCGCCTCGGTTGCGGGCAGGGGAACCTGAAGGGCGAGTTCGGTGCCCTTGCCGGGCTGACTGTGGATCGTCAACTTGCCGCGTAGGAGTTTGGTGCGCTCGTCCATGCCGCGGAGGCCGAGTCCCGGATCGGCCTGGTTACTGCCGGAGCGTCCCTTGGCGGGAGTCATCCCGCAGCCGTTGTCTGTCACGGACACCGCAAGGGCCTCATCCGTGTAGCACATCGTGACGCGCGTCTGGGTTGCGTGGGCATGTCTCTCGATGTTGTGCAGGGCCTCTTGGACGATGCGGAAGATGAGCAGCTCGTCGCGGTTGTTCAGCCGGTGGGCGGTTCCGGTGACGGACAGTTCGACGCTGAGATCGGTCCGAGCTCGCAGGTCACTGACGAGCCAGTCGACGGCATCGACGAGGCCGAGGTCGTCAAGAAGCGACGGCCGAAGGTCGTGGCAGTATCGGCGAACGTTCACGATCGTGTCGGCAAGGATGTCTTGCGCGCCCATGAGCCGGTCACGGGTGAGTTCGGGTCGCTCGAGGTTGCCGGCCGACTCAATCTGGGCCTTGGCGACGACGAGGGATTGGAGGATGTCGTCGTGCAGTTCGCGCGACAGGCGCTTGCGCTCTTCCTCCTGAGCCTCGGTCGCCAACTCGATGTAGATCTCGAGGTTCTCCTTGGCGGCTTTCAGCGAGGCGAGTGCCTCACGGTTGTGCTGATGGGTGCTGATGTTGTTGAGGGCGACGCTTAGTTGGTTGGCGATCGCGGTGTGCACCTGGTATTCATCCGGAGAGATGGCCTCGATCGGTTGGTTGAGTCCCAAGGCCCCGACGGTGCGGCCATCGGATTTGAGCGCGGCGACGACGGTATGGGCTGCGGCTCGGGTGGGGTCGTCGCTTTGCAACTGCCCGGTCAGGCAGGCGATCTTCGTGAGCTTGTCCTGCTCGGCGTTCAACGACTTCGGCACGGGGATCCCGGAGGCATCGATATCGGTACGTTCCGAGGCGTCAGCATTCTCGATCAACCGGATCCAGACCACTTGCTGCTTCTCGGTATCGAGCTTGGCTCGCAAAGTACCCACGAGAACGTGATCAAGGTCAAGGGAGCCCGCGCCGGCCGAGGCAGTGGCGTTGAGTCGCGACAGTTGACGGTTGGCCTGCTGGGAGGCCCGGGCCGCCGCCCTCTCGCGGTCTACCCGTAGAGCCACGATGATGGCGATGGCCAGCACGATTGCGAATTGGGTGAGGATACCGACTCTGACCGTCCAGTCATGTGCGCTGATCTCCGGAATGGACAAGACCAATGCCCACACGGCGGTGGGCACGGCACCGCGCAGTCCGAAACTCAGCGCCGCGTACACAACGGGGATCAGGAAGACGGAGACCGACAGCAGGTACAGCTCGGAATCCCCGACGAGAAGCTCCGCGTCCTCGAGGAGGGTGTGCGCCACATCGATAGCCAGCACCAGCGCCTGGATCACCCAGAACCTTGGGTCGCGAACGGGGATTTCCAGCCGACGGATCCACCCGCCGATGCTCCAGGTGGTGCGCCGCGTGGGTGGGGCCTGTGACTCAGTCTGCATCGGACAACTGGATCCACTGGTGGCGCACGGCATAGGTGACAGCCTCTGTGCGGGAGGAGACCCCCAACTTGTCAAAGATGGTGCGCATGTGTGCCTCAACGGTTCTGGTGCTCAGGAATAGGGCGTTCGCGATTGTCTTGTTCGACGCTCCTTGGGCAGCGAGCTCGAGGACCTGGCGCTCACGATCGCTGAGTTGCGGCGCCTCTGGCAGAGGGTTCGCCACCCACGAGAGCACGGTGCGTGCGACAGGCGGCGACAGGGCCGTCTCGCCGTTGGCCACCCGCGTGACCGAGTCGCGCAACTCGGCGGCCTCGACCGTCTTGAGCAGGTAGCCGCTGGCTCCGGCGGTGATGGCTGCATGGACGTACTGGTCGTCGTCGTAGACCGAAAGAATGACGATCGCGACATCGGGGTACTCACCATGGATCAGCCGGGTCGCTTCGATCCCGTTCATACCGGGCATGGAGATGTCCATGAGGACGACGTCGGGTGCGTGTGCCCCGACCATGCTGTGGGCCTGGCTCCCGTCGCCGGCCTCACCGATCACGACGATGGCGTCATCGCCGGACTCGAGGCGTTCCCGGATGCCGTCGCGGAAGAGGGGATGGTCATCCACGATGAGCACGCGAATCGGGCTGGTGCGCGCGCCGGATGCGTTCATGGCTCTCCTCCCACGTACGGCAACTCTACGGGCGGCTCAGGCCCGGGGTGAACGGTTGACGAGTGAAGCGCTGCACCCGGGGGTGCAGCGCTTCACGTGATCCACGTCGGATCTACGGGGCAGAGATGAACCCCTTCGTGAACTAGCCCGGGAACTTCGCGAGGTAGGCGGCCGTCGCCTCGGTCACGGCCTTGGCGCCCTCGGCGGCCTTGGTCGCGTCACCTGACTCGAGCAGTGTGAACCCGCCCTCGTACGCGTCGTAGGTCTCCTGGCTGTTCTCCTGCACGGTGCCCTCGATCGGCTGCCACAGCGGCTCGATGCCCTCCGATAGGGCCTTGCCCTCCGCTGCTGGCGCTGCGGCGATCTGCGCGACGAGCGCATCGATGGCCTTCATGCCAACGGCTACGGCGGCATCGGTGGTCCGCAGGTCCTCGGCCTTGCCGGCGCTGGCGCTGGCCGCGGGCGCCGATGCTTCGGATGTCGAAGAGCTGCTGCACCCCGCGAGAGACACCAGGGCGACAGCTGCAACAAGCCCGGCCACGATCTTTGAATTTCGCATTACGCTCCTTGGGTCGGTCGGTAGGTGAAGCCCACCAACATGTTTTCGGACGAAGGTGATATCGACAGCGGATGTGGCCCCGGAGTTCTCGTGGCCGACAGGCTGTTCACCGTTTCCTCCAGTTGTCAGGCGTTGGTCGTCCTGACACCCCTGAGTCTCCTTTCCGGCAGGGGCCTTGCGCATCGGTGCATCCCCGCAATTCCACTAGGTGAAAACACCTATTCCGTCTGCGGGATGCACCGATGTGCCGACACCCCACTGCGAGCGACACTCGGTGCAGTCAGGCCAAGAGAATCTGACATCTGGAGGAAAGATGACCAGCCTGTTCGGCATCGGAAAGCGCCAAGACGCCCCCGTGGACTTCGTGCTCGACCCGGCTGCTGAGGAGCTGGACCAGTCTCGGCGCAATCTGCTCCGAGGCCTGGGTCTGGCGGGAATCGCGACGGCTGCGGGTGCGCTGGGGCTAGTCGCCTATCGAGACGAAGCGCAGGCCGCAACGGCTGACGGCACCAGCGGCCAGGAGCATCAGTGGTGCCGGGTCGTCGACCTGAGGGCCTGCAAGGGTGAGCGGAAGTGCGTCGCTGCCTGTCAGACGCGGCACGGACTGCCCCCTGAGCAAACCTGGATGCGAACCCTGTCGTGGCACGATGACGCCGGCAAGGAATTCTTCATGCCGGTCATGTGTCAGATGTGCCAAGACCCACCGTGCCTCAATGTGTGCCCGGTCAGCGCGACGATCAAGACCGAGCAGGGCGTCATCCTCGTTGATCAGGATCAGTGCATTGGTTCGCGAGCATGCATGGCTGCCTGCCCGTACGAAGCCCGCTACTTCAACTGGAACGCACCGGCGCCGACCAACAAGATGCCGGAAAAGTCGCCGAACACGTCGGAGTTCCCGTCAAATCAGATTGGCACGGTCGGCAAGTGCGTCCTCTGCGCTGACCGGATTCCGTACAGCAGTGACCTTCCGGCCTGTGTGGAGGCGTGTCCCCGAGGGGCGCACTTCATCGGTGACCTCATCACGGATGTTGCTGTCAACGGTCAGTCAACGGTCCGGCTCTCGACGTTCCTTCGCGAGGGCAATGCCGTTCGGTTCAAGGAGGAGCTCGGCACCAATCCTCGGTGCTACTACATCCCGGGCAATGGCCAGCCGGTCGGCGGACCCTTGGAGGGTGTGCGATGAGCAGCGTTCTTGAGTCGACAACTGTTACGAACGCGCACCCTGAGGTCATCGAGGCTGCGATGCGGCCCTTCGGGAAACCGAGCAAGAGGTTCCTGATTGCCGCCGTCTTCCTGGCCATCGTGGTGGCTGCTGGAGTGGGCGCGTGGATCTATCAGCTGCGGATGGGAATGGGGGTCGCTGGGTACACCGACAGTTCGTTCTGGGCCATCTACATCGCCGATGTCGTGGCCATCATCGGTGTCTCGTACGGCGGCGCGGTTGTCTCGGCCATCCTGCTCCTGGCCGGTGCCTCGTGGCGAGCCCCACTTGTTCGACTCGCTGAGGGCACTGCTCTCGTGACGGTCCTGGTCGGAGCTGCTTTCATCTTCCCGCACCTGGGCCGGCCGGATCGACTCGTCGGCATGGTGATTCATGCGAACGTCGCATCACCGGTGTTCTGGGACATGATCGCGATCACGACCTACACCT
>CAIVQM010000501.1 GCA_903908025.1 uncultured bacterium | reverse complement strand
GACTCCACCGAGGAGTTGGATGCCGTCCGGCGAGTGCTTGACTCGGGCTGGTTGATCCTCGGCGAAGAGGTGCGCCAGTTCGAGCATGCTTGGGCAACTCGCTGCGGGGTCGACCACGCGATCGGCGTGGGCAACGGACTGGACGCAATCGAGATAGGTCTTCGCAGTGTCGGCATCGGGCCGGGGGACGAGGTCATCACGACGCCAATGACCGCGGTAGCGACCATTCTCGCCATCATGCGTGCGGGCGCAACGCCGGTCCTAGCCGACATCGACCCGGCGACAGGGCTCCTGGATCCCGCAAGCGTTGAGCGATGCATCGGCCCTCGCACGAGGGCGGTGCTGCTGGTCCACCTCTACGGGCAGATGCGTGGTCTGGATGGTTGGACTGCACTCTGCCAGGCACACGGCATCCTCCTGCTCGAGGACTGCGCCCAATCCCACGATGCTGAGGTGGATGGACGGCGCGGCGGATCGTGGGGATCGTGGGGTACCTACAGCTTCTACCCGACCAAGAACCTAGGCGCCGCTGGCGATGCGGGTGCCCTCGTCACCGACGACGGCGATCTTGCCGCTCTGGCCAGTTCACTGCGCAATTACGGGCAGTCCAGCCGCTATGAGCACCCTCTGGTCGGGCTCAACAGTCGGTTGGACGAGGTTCAGGCCGCCATCCTCCGTGTACGCCTGCCTCGCTTGAGCGGTTGGACCTCACGTCGACGGGAGATCGCTGAGACCTACCGACGCCAGATAGACAACTCTGCGGTGACTCTGCTGGCGCCGCCCACCTCCCCGGAGAGCCACGTCCACCACCTCTTCGTCGTCCTTGCCGGGAATCGAGACCGGCTTGCTGCTCATCTGGCTGAACAGGGCGTACAGACCCTCATCCACTACCCGATTCCCGCTCACCACCAGGCCTCCTTGGAGGGCGTCTCCCGCGACCCCGCCGGGCTGCCCGCCGCGGAGACACATTCGCGGATGTGCCTGTCACTTCCCTGCGCGCCGCACCTGACCGATACGGATGTGGATCGCGTCGTTGCCGCCGTGAACGGCTTCAAGCCATAGTCGCTAGACGGCTCCACGGCCCTGGATGACCGCCCTGAGCGTCCGAGCCAAGAGCACCAAGTCGCCAGACAAGGACCAGCTCTCGACGTAGTAGAGATCCAGTTGCAGTGCTTCGGACCACGCCAGGTCCGACCGCCCCTCGACTTGCCACAGACCCGTCAGTCCCGGCTTGAGCGCCAGGCGCCGATACGCCTCCAGTTCATAACGATCCACGTCATCGAGCGGATGAGGGCGCGGCCCTACGAGGCTCATGGAGCCACTGACCACGTTGAAGAGCTGGGGCAGTTCGTCCAGCGACCACCGTCGCAGGAACCCGCCGGCACCGGTGATTCGCGGGTCGCCCACCATCTTGAACATCGGATCGTCCAGCTCGTGCTCACGGCGGAGGTCGTCCTTCATCTTGTCCGCATCGGCGACCATGGTGCGGAACTTGAGCATCGTGAACGGCAGGCCCTCGCGTCCGATACGTACCTGACGGAAGACGATGGGGCCCTTCGACGAGACCTTGACCGCGAAGGCACAGGCGGCTAGGACCGGGCTCAACACGATCAGTAGAGCAAGGGCCCCGACGAGGTCCAGAGACCTCTTTGCGAACCGCTGGGGACGTGACAGGGCCGCCTCGTCCAGGTGGAGCAAGGGAAGCCCCGCGGCAGGGCGCACACTCAACCGGGGGCCTGCGATATCCATCATCGCCGGCGCGATCAGAAGGTCGATATCACGGCCCTCCAACCGCCATGCGAGCTGACGGATGGCTTCACCCGTGAGGGTTTCTGATGGTGCGACAGCAACAGCCTCGGCGCGCGCCTCCCCTAGAACGAGATCCAAACGGTTCAGCCAATCGGCGAGCTGCTCCTGAGGGGGATGCGGCGCGGGGCACCGCGCAACGACTGCGTACCCAGCGTACGCATCGCGGGTCAGGTGGTCATCGATCTCCTCACTGGCCGGCCCGCTGCCCACGACGACGGTACGGTGCTGGAACTGACCGCGACCGCGGCGCCGGTAGAGCCACCCGCGCCACGCGAATCGCACTGCGACGATGAGCACCAAGCCAAGTGGGAGTGACACGAAGGCGTACGCCCGAGAGATGTCCGCGCGGATCAGATAGCTGATACCGGCGACCACAGCGAAGGTGTAGAGGGTGGCGGACACCACCCGTCGGATCTCCTCCGTACCAAGGCCGATCACCCGCTGGTCGTAAGACCCCCGAAGCACGAGCATGCCAAGCCACAGGACGGCAATCGCCGCCGGGGCGCCGTAGATCGCTAGGACTGGATCGATCGCCCATGTGCTCGCCCGCGAGCTGATGAGCAGTCCCACCAGCATGGAGATCAGGATCACGAAGGCATCCGACACTACGAGCCTCGTTCGGAAGGGCCTGAGGATTCCCGGCCTGGGAGTCCGAGGGGTGCCAGCAATTGTGCTGCCGACCGAGGACTGGTATCGCTGCGCCACCGACAGTCCTGCCCACGTCTCGCGGGCATTCGGCTCAGACTTCGCACCCCCCATCACACCCGCCATGCTAGTCGGGTGAGACGGCACTGCCCGTGATCTCTCCTCACCCTTCCATGGACGCCCATCCGACACCCGTGGAAGCGATCCTGAGGGCCGGCTAAGCGTGGGCGCGAACGCGGGGGAGTGTGTTGCTCCTCAGTTCTCGAGGGCCTCGAGCCCACGCCAGCAGGAGTCCACACGGAACCATGACCCAGGAGTACGACAGGACATTGTCGCTGAGCGAGAAGCCCAGGAGGACGGCGGCAACAGCACCGATGATGAATGTCTGGTCGCTCAGTCCGGTGCGCCTGAAGGACTTCGACAGGCTGACGCCCATCCATCCGAGCACTGCGACCCAGGCCAGCACTCCGAAGACTCCGAGATCGACAAAGAGGCGTAGGAACTCGTTGTGTGGCTTGTCGAGGATGAAGCCGGCATCAACGAGCCTCTGGCCGGATGTGCCTACTCCCGCGCCGAGCAACGTCTCACCCAGCGACTGCGCTGACTCGGGTCCAGCGCCATGGGTGACGATGGAGGCCGCCTCGGCCCTCCCCTCTCCGTTGATGAACACCGGGCCGACGGCTACCGATGCATCACGCCCGAGGAGCCGCTCATGCGCCCACGGATCCCGCAGCCAGAACCACACTTCGCCGACAAGGACGGCCGCAGCAGCTGCCAGGCGCGCCCAGATCATGCCGGACGAGAAGATCACCAGGTAAGCCAGGATGACGGCTATCGCGAGCGCAGTCGCCATGCGAGATGTGTCCAGGGTGACTGCCACAAGAACCAGACCGGCGGCTACGAACGACACGGCTCGATTGAGCTTCGAACCCTCAGCGCACAGAGCCAGCACGATGGCGATGGCCAGAGGAGCCACCGGGGCATTGGCTCG
>CAIVQM010000500.1 GCA_903908025.1 uncultured bacterium | reverse complement strand
GGCCGATCCCCTCGTGGGAGCGGGTCGAATGTCATCCCAAGCCTGTGGACGAAAGATTTCTTCGCCCCGCTGGCTAGCCTTTCACCATGGCTGCCCCCGACCCGTACCGGATTACCGTTGTCTGCCTCGGGAACATCTGCCGTTCCCCGATCGGTGAGGCCGTGCTGCGGGCCAAGATCGCCGAGGCCGGGCTGGCCGATCGGGTGGTCGTCGACTCCGCCGGCACCGGCGACTGGCACCTGGGTCAGGGGGCCAATCCGCGGGCGCTAACCGTCCTGGACGCCGCCGGCTATCCCCACGAGCATGTGGCCCGGCAGATCGCCCCGCACTGGTTCGAGCACGTCGACCTCGTCCTCGCCATGGACGAGGCCAACTACGCCGACCTTCAGCGCATGATGGCCGACGATGACAGCGGCACGGAACTGCGGATGATGCGTTCCTACGACCCGGCCCTCGCCCATCTGTCGGAGCCGCATCCCGACCTGTCGGTCCCCGATCCGTACTACGGCGGGCCTGAGGATTTCGTCGAGGTCCTCGAGATGATCGAGAAGGCCGCCGACGGAATCGTCGACGGCCTTCCCGAGGTTCTTGCGCGCTAGGCGTTACTACGCCGAAGCGGGCGGTCCGTACTGGTTGTCGCCCGGCGTGCCCGGCATCACCCAGAAGATGATCAGGATGATGACGCCGACGCAAGGCAGGAACCACAGCAGCTGCAGCCAGCCGGACTTGCCAGTGTCGTGCAGTCGACGGCAGCCAACCGCGATCGTGGCCAACGTCAGGATGACCGCGATCACCCAACCGATGAACGCAAGGAAGCCGCCGCCGCTGCGGGTGCCGCCCGTGATTAGGGAAACGAGGATCTGGAGGATCCAGACCGCCAGGATCCACCACCAGAACTCAGACCGAGAGGCTCGGCCCGCGAAATTGGTGATGTTATTGAGATTGTGTGAGATTGACTGACCGAAACCCATGATGTTCTCCTGACGTTATCGAATGAACGAACTAGGCGGGCTTTGGCCCGTATGCGTTGTCTCCGGGTGTGCCTTCCATCACCCAGAAGACCAACAGAACGATGTTGCCGCAGGGGACGAACAGCAGGAGCTGAAGCCAGCCCGACTGCCCACGATCATGCAGTCGGCGACAACCCACCGCCAGGAACGGGATGTACAGGGCGATGACGATGACGAACCAGATGATCATCCAGATGACCCCGAGGATCCCGAACAGGCCTGAGATCGATGACCCCGATTCGGCGCTGGCACCGAGGCCAGCAAATATCAGGAACGGGATGTATCCGACCAGACCGACCAGCGCGACGAACAGGTAGAACCACCAGAACTCCGACCGCGTCGCGCGCCCGTCGAACTTTGTGTAGTTGCCCAGGCATTTGCGAACAGCCTCTGTGAATGACATGCCTTCTCCTCCGTGCGTGCTTATCGGACATTCTGGTGGTCAGCAGCCCCGACAACCAGCACATTCACCTGCTTTTCCGCCATTCGTAAGCCACCGAGAGCCCGCCCGTGGGCGTCCAGACATGGGAAGGGGCCGCACCCTCGCGAGTGCGGCCCCTTTCCTACCTGTCGTGTGCGCTAGCCGGCGACGACCTCGAAGGTCACCGTGGCGGTGACGTCAGCGTGGATGTCGACCTTGGCCTGGTGCTTGCCCACCGTCTTGATGGGCGAGGAGAGCCGGACCTTGCGCTTGTCGAGCACCGGTCCACCGGCAGCCTTGACGGCGTCGGCGACATCGGCGTTCGTGATCGAGCCGAAGAGCCGGCCCGTCTCGCCGGCGTGTGCCGGCATGGTGATCGTCAGGGCCTCAAGGGCCTGCTTGATCTCGTTGGCATGGCCGAGGTCACGAACCTCGCGCACCTTGCGGGCGCGCTTGATCTGCGTGACCTGCTTCTCGCCACCACGGGTCCATGCGATCGCGAAGCCGCGCGGCATGAGGTAGTTGTGGCCGTAGCCGTCCTTCACCTCGACCACGTCGCCGGGCGTGCCGAGACCAGGGACGTCCTGCGTAAGGATGAGCTTCATCTGGAGTTTCCTGTTCTTCCGGTGCCGTGCGTCAGCGTGCGGTGGACGTGTAGGGGAGAAGCGCCATCTCGCGCGCGTTCTTGACTGCCATGGCGATGTCGCGCTGGTGCTGCGTGCAGTTGCCTGTCACGCGGCGTGCGCGGATCTTGCCACGATCGGAGACGAACTTGCGGAGCAGGTTCGTGTCCTTGTAGTCGATGTCCTTGACGCCGTCCTTGCAGAACGCACACGCCTTGGCCTTGATGATCTTGTCCTTGCCGCGTGGCGACGACTTCCGGTCGCCCTTTGAATCTCTTGCCATCTCGTCTTGCTCCTGTCAGGTTGGTGCTGACTGCACCGAAGTTGTCGGGGGAAACTGCCTGCTAGAAAGGCGGCTCGTCGAAGCCCGCGCCACCGGACGGACCGGATGCCCACGGATCGTCGTTGGATGCCGGCGCGGACGACGAACCGCCGCCTGCGCCACCACCGAAGCCGCCGCCGCCTTCGCGCTGAACGCGATTGACCTTGGCCGTCGCACTCTTCAGTGCGGGGCCGACGTCGTCGACGTCCATCTCGACCACAGTGCGCTTCTCGCCTTCGCGCGTCTCGTACGACCGCTGCTTGAGCCGGCCCGTCACGATGACGCGCATGCCCTTGGTCAGCGACTCCGCGACGTTCTCGGCGTACTGACGCCACACGTTGCACGTGATGAAGAGGGACTCGCCGTCCTTCCACTCGTTCGTCGCCTTGTCGAGGACGCGCGGAGTGGAGGCAACACGGAAGTTCGCAACTGCAGCACCGCTGGGGGTGAAGCGCAGCTCCGGATCGGCAACGAGGTTGCCCACCACAGTGATGGTCACATCACCGGCGGCCACTACTCGGCTCCGACCGCGACGGGCTCCTCAGCGCGCATGACCTTGGTGCGCATGACGGCCTCGTTGAGTGACAGCTGGCGATCGAGTTCCTTGACGGAGTCGACCGTGGCGGTCACGTGCAGCAGCGCGTAGATGCCCTCGGGCTTCTTGTTGATCTCGTAGGCCAGCCGACGGCGGCCCCAGATCTCGATGTTGTGGACGGTGCCACCATCAGCGCGGATGACGTTGAGGAACGCCTCCAGGCTGGGGGCGATGGTCTTCTCTTCCAGATCGGGATCGAGGAT
>CAIVQM010000499.1 GCA_903908025.1 uncultured bacterium | reverse complement strand
AGGCCCGCATGTCTGACCCGCAGCCTCCGTTCGAGGGGTCGCCGTTCGCCGGCCCGCAGGTACCGCCGCCGGCTTCGCTCCCGACCGACACCTCGCCCCCGCGGGCCGAGCACCGTCGCCGCGGGCCCGGGGTCCTGGGCACCGTCCTCATCGCCGCCCTCGTGGCCGCCGTCGTGGGGTCGTTCGCGGGGCTGGCCGGCTATGTGATCGGTCGATCGGTCGACGCTGCCGACGATACGGTGCCCGCACCCACACTGCAGGTGATGCAGAGCGGAACCGGCTCAACGGTGCCGCTGGTCGACGGATCCATCGCCGACATTGCCGCGTCGACCCTGCCGGCGGTCGTGTCGATCATCGCCGATGGCAAGACGGAGTCGGGCAGCGGTTCTGGTTTCGTCATCCGACCCAACGGCTACCTGCTGACGAACAACCATGTCGTCGACCTCGTTGCCGATGGCGGCACCCTCACCGTTGTCTTCAACGACGGAACGCGAGTCGACGGGGAGATCGTCGGAACGAATCCCTCGTATGACCTCGCGGTCGTCAAGGTCGATCTTCGTGGTCTGCCGGCCGTCACCCTGGGCGACTCCGACGCGGTTCGGGTCGGCGACATCGCCATTGCGATAGGTGCGCCGCTCGGCCTTGATGGCACAGTCACGTCCGGCATCATCAGTGCGCTGGACCGACCGGTCATTGCGGGTGAGCAGGCTGATCTCTCGTACATCAACGCCATCCAGACCGACGCAGCGATCAACCCGGGAAACTCCGGCGGTCCGCTTCTGAACGGCGCGGGTGCCGTCATCGGAGTCAACTCGGCAATCGCGAGCCTCGGCACCGGTGGTGAGCCGGGCAACATCGGTCTGGGCTTCTCAATTCCCAGCAACTCGGCCAAGCGCGTCGCCGACGAGCTGATCGCCACGGGCAAGTCGCGCACGCCGCTCATGGGCGTTCAGCTCGACATGGCCTATGCCGACGGCGGTGCCCGCGTCGAGTCGGTGACCTCAGGGAGCGGGGCTGAAGATGCGGGGCTCGACGTTGGCGACGTGATCATCAGCGTCAACGATCGGAGCATCGACGACGCCACGGAACTTGTTGTCTCGATCCGTAGCTACGCTCCGGGTGAGAGCATCAAGATCGGCTTCACGCGGGACGGTCAGGACCGTTCCGTCAAGCTCGTCCTCGGCGACGACAGCAGCAACTAGTCCACTTCGAACGACAGGCGGCACGCATGTTCGACATCGGCATCGGGGAGATCCTGATCGTCGCTGTCATCGGCCTGCTCGTCTTTGGCCCCGAGCGCCTGCCCCGGGCAGCGGCGGACGCCGCCAAGTGGCTCAAGCAGATCAAGGCCATGGCGTCAGGGGCACGTCAGGACCTGGCCGACTCTGCAGGCATCGACCTCAGCGAGACCATCGACTCAGTGAAGTCCCTGCAGGAGTTCCATCCACGCCGTCTGGCGGCCAATCTGCTGAACGACGATCCGGCCCCGCCGGCATCGACGCCGGCTACGCCGCCCGCGCAGCGCCCGGCCTTCGACCCCGACGCGACCTAGGCGCGACGCGCGGGGGTGATCCCCAGTGACATGCCTGACAGGCCCCGCGGTCGCCGGCCGAGGTTCTCGGCGATCTGAGTCAGCACGAGCGACGCGGGTGCATCGGGGGTGCTGAGCACGAGCGGCTGGCCGTTGTCGCCACCCTCGCGCAGCGCAACATCGAAGGGAATCTGGCCGAGCAGCGGAACATCGGTGCCGAGTTGTCGAGTGAGTGTCTCGGCGACGATGGCACCTCCGCCCATCCCGAACAGGTCCATCGGCTCGCCGCAGTGCGGGCACGGGAACGAGCTCATGTTCTCGACAACGCCGGCGACCTTCTGGTGCGTCTGCTCGGCGAGTGTTCCGGCACGCACTGCGACATCGGCAGCGGCTGGCTGCGGAGTCGTCACGACGACGATCTCCGCGTTGGGCAGCAACTGAGCGGTGGAGATCGCCACGTCGCCAGTGCCCGGCGGCAGGTCGAGAAGCAGTACGTCGAGATCGCCCCACCACACGTCGGCCAGGAACTGCTGCAGCGCGCGGTGGAGCATCGGGCCACGGAACGCGACCGGCTGGGAGACGCCGCCTGGCTTGAACGGCAGCATCGAGATCACGCGGACGCCGTAAGCCTGCGGGGGCATGATCATTCCCTCGACCATCGTCGGGGGCTCCATTGCTCCGAGCATGCGCGGAATCGAGTGTCCGTAGACATCGGCATCGACGAGGCCCACGGTCAGTCCCATGCGGGCCATCGCCACGGCGAGGTTGGCCGTGACGGACGACTTGCCCACGCCGCCCTTGCCGGATGCGATCGCGTATACGCGGGTGAGGGAGCCGGGCTGGGCGAACGGGATCTCTCGCTCGCCGTGGCCGCGCAGCATCGTGCGGAGCTCGGTGCGCTGCTCGTCGCTCATCACATCGAGCTCGACGTTGACGCTCGTGACCCCGGGTACGGCGGACACGGCCTCGGTCACGCGGTCGGTGATGGCTCCCCGCATCGGGCAGCCCGAGACGGTCAGGTAGATGGCGATGTTGACGGAGCCGTCCTCGGCCGCATCGACGGATTTGACCATCCCCAACTCGGTCACCGGCCGGTTGATCTCCGGGTCGTTGACGGTGGCGAGGGCGGCCTGGATAGCTTCGATCGAGGGGGCGGGCATATGCCGATGCTATTCGGCGCTGTCGTCCTCGCCGACGAGGCGTTCCAGTCGCCGCTCCGTTCGCCGCTCGGCCTTCGCAATTGCCTTCGTCTGGGCCTTGGTCTGCTCGTTGAGTGCCTTGATGATGTCGTCGACCTGATCGCGCAGTTCACCGCGCACGTAGTCGCGGGTGGCCATGTCGCCGAGTGCCACGCGCAGCGCGGCGATCTCGCGGGCCAGATAGTCGGAGTCAGCGAGGAGGCGCTCGGTGCGCAACCGGTCCTCCTGGAACTGGACACGATCGCGATCGGCCTGCCGGTTCTGGGCGAGCAGGATGAGCGGTGCGGCATATGAGGCCTGCAGCGAGAGCAGCAAGGTCAGGAAGATGAACGGAAACGGGTCGGGCGCCCCATCGCTCATGCTGAGGTTCAGGATGACCCAGATGATGATGGCCATCGTCATCCACATGATGAAGGCCCACGACCCGATGTGCCGGGCAACGCTCTCCGAGATGCGACCGAACCGCTCAGTGTCGACGCTGGGTCGCAGCGAGCGGCTGCGATCCAGCGGCTGATCCATCCGGTTGCTGCGGCGCGTGCGGTCGGTGGCCATGGTTACGCACCCCCGGCCGAGTCGTCGTCGTTGTCGCGCCAGTCCTCGGGCAGCATGTGGTCGATGACATCGTCGATCGTGACGGCTCCGAGCAGGTGACCGTTGGCGTCGACGACGGGCAGTGCGACGAGGTTGTAGGTCGCGAAGTAGCGGGTGATGACGTCGAGGGGTGCCTCGGGTCCGATGGGCACGAGGTTGGTGTCGACAAGGGCGGACACCAGCGTGCCGGGGGGCTCGCGAAGGAGCAGCTGGAAGTGGCAGGCGCCGAGATAGCGCCCGGTAGGCGTCTCCGTGGGTGAGCGAGTGACGTAGACCTGGGATGCGAGCGCTGGTGACAGTTCGGGGTTGCGAATCCGTGCGAGAGCATCTGCAACCGTGGCGTCCGGCGGCAGCACGACGGGTTCGGTCGTCATCATGCCGCCGGCGGAGAAGTCGTCGTAGGACAGCAGGCGCCGGATGTCCTCGGCGTCGTCCGGCTCCATGCGCTGAAGCAGGTCGGCAGCCTGGTCGGGCGGCAGTTCGGACAGCAGGTCGGCGGCGTCGTCGGGGTCCATCTCCTCGAGCACGTCGGCCGCCCGCTCGGCCTCGAGGGCCTGCAGGATCTCGACGCCCTCGTCGTCGGGCAGTTCCTCGATGACGTCGGCCAGGCGCTCGTCCTCGAGTCCGCGGGCGACCTCTAGCCGACGTTTCGTCGGCAGTTCCTGGAGGATGTGCGCGACGTCGGCTGCCCGCATGGTGTCGAGTCGGGCGAGGAGCTGCTCCGCGGGCTGGTCCGCGATCGGCAGCGAGAGGCCGGCGACGTCCTCCCAGTCGACGACGAGACTGGCACCACGTCGGCGCAGGCCGCCACCGGGCTTGCGGACGAACAGCTGGCTGACGAACCAGTCGCGGCTCTGCGACTTCTCGACGGCGACGTCGAGTATCGACACCTGCTCGCCGGTCTCGCGGAGGTCGACGGTCCGATCGAGGAGCTCAGCCGTGACGAGTGTCTCGTTCGCCCGCTGCTCGAAGCGGCGCAGGTTGACAGCCCCGGTCACGATGACTGCTCCGACATCGATGGCGGTCACCTTGGTCATCGGGACGAAGATCCGACGGCGCGGCTGGACCTCTACGACCAGACCCGTCAGGCGGGGTGGGTTGGCTCCGATGCGGAGGACGACGATGCCATCGCGTACCTTGCCCACCTGGTCGCCATTCGGGTCGAAGACACCGATGCCAGCCAGGCGCGCGAGGAATACTCGAGTCGCTGCGCCGGTCGTCACGTCGAAAGGCTACCGCCGAGAGGGGGGAGGGCAGACGATGGCTTCGCCGACGGATTCCGCGTCCCGACCCGCTGCCCTGACCAGGCCGCCGGCCGCAGACCTCGCGTGGCTGGGGATTGCGGTCCTGTTCATCTCGTCATCGGGACCGATCATCGCGGCCACGGTGGCCCCGGCCCTCGCGATCGCCTTCTGGCGCTGCTTCCTTGGCTCGGCGGCGACAGCGCCGTGGGTGCTGTTCCGACGTCGCGCCGAGCTTCGACGGATGACTCGCCACGAGTGGTGGCTGGTGGTTGCAGCGGGCCTGCTGCTCGGTGCGCACTTCGCGACGTGGATCCCGTCCCTGCGCTTCACCACCGTCGCATCGTCGACGGCGCTGGTCGCGACGCAACCCGTGTGGGCGGCACTGATCGCTCGTCAGCGCGGTGCGCACATCCCGCGCACGGCATGGATCGGCATCGCCATCTCGCTGGTGGGCGTGCTGATCCTGACGGGCATCGACGTGTCGGTCGACCCGAGGCATCTCATCGGGGATGTGCTCGCGCTCCTCGGCGGCATGCTGGCGGCCGCCTATGTGACGGTGGGGGAGAGCGCGCGCCGCACGGTCTCGACCGCGACATTCACGACGGGGCTGTACGCGTCCTCGGCGGTGTTCCTGCTGGCTTTGTGCCTGATCGGCCGGCAGCCGCTGTCCGGTTACTCGCTGCAGGCCTGGGGCTTGATCCTCGCGCTCACCGTCGGTGCCCAACTGCTCGGCCACACGCTCATCAACAAGGTGCTCTCGACGACATCCGCAACCGTCGTCTCGCTGGCGATCCTGCTCGAGATGCCGGGCGCGACGATCATCGCGGCGATCGCGCTGAAGCAGCTGCCGCCCGCCGGGATCATCCCTGCAGTTGCGCTGATGTTCGTGGGCATCTTCCTCGTCATCCGCTCCGGATCGCGCACGGTGCCCTCGGAGACAGCGCCGATCTGAGTGCCGCGATTCCGCCGCGGCACTAGATTCGGTCGGGTGATCGTCCTCGCCATCGACCAGGGTACCTCGGGCACGAAGGCAATCGTGGTCGACGGCAGTGGTGAGGTCCTTGCGCTTGCTGAGGTGCCGGTGCGCCCCATGTATCTCCCCGACGGCGGTGTTGAGCAGGATCCCGGCGAACTGCTCGACTCGGTCCTGGCCGCGGGTCGTCAGGCACTGGACTCCGCCGGGGTCTCGGCCGATGTGGTCGCTCTAGCGAACCAGGGCGAGACCGTCCTAGCCTGGGATCCTGCGTCCGGCCAGCCCCTCAGTCCCGCGATCGTCTGGCAGGACGGTCGGTCGGAGTCGGTGTGCGTGGCAGTGCGCGAGCATGCCGACGAACTGGCCGCGCGGACCGGACTGGTCCTCGACCCCTACTTCTCCGCTCCGAAGATGGCCTGGCTCCGGCGCAACGTCACCACAGAGGGCGTCGTGACGACGAGCGATTCCTGGCTGGTGCATCAGCTCACGGGGGAGTTCGTCACGGATGTGACCACGGCGAGCCGTTCACTGGTCCTCGATCTCGACTCCGTGCAGTGGGATCCGGAGCTCCTCGGCATGTTCGGGCTCGCCGACGAACCGCTGCCTCGGCTGGTGGCCTGCGACGAGGTCGTCGGCAGCACGACGGCGTTCGGCGGGGAGCTGCCTGTTGGTGGCCTGATCGTCGACCAGCAGGCGGCACTTCTCGCGGAGGGCTGCCTCGCTCCCGGTAGCGCGAAGTGCACGTACGGCACGGGTGCGTTCCTACTGGCCAACGCTGGCCCGGTGCCGGCGCGCTCGACGCACGGTCTCACGACGTCCGTTGCCTGGCGAACACGCGAGGGCACGCCCTACTGCATGGACGCGCAGGTGTTCACCGTTGCCTCCGCGCTGCGGTGGCTTGTTCAGCTGGGACTGCTCACAAGCTCACGGGACCTTGACTCCGAATCTGCGCCCGATAGTGATGGCGTGCTGTTCGTGCCAGCACTGGCCGGACTGGCCGCCCCGTGGTGGCAGCCGGATGCGCGTGCGTCCTTCGCGGGTCTGAGCCTGGCTACGAGCCGCGGCGGCATCGTGCGCGCCGTGGTCGAGGGGATCGCGGCACAGGTTGCTGCGCTCGTTGACGTCGTCGATGCCGACATGGGCGCGCGCATCGACGGCCTCCGGGTCGATGGCGGACTCACTCACTCGCGGGTCCTGATGCAGACGCAGGCCGATCTGCTGCAACGCCCAGTCGAGGTCTATGCGTCGCCGCACGCGACTGCGCTCGGTGCGGCCGCCGTCGGACGCATGTCCGTGATGCCTTCGTGTGCGCTTGCAGACGCGATTCCCTCGGCAGCGCCGGCCGAGACCTTCGAGCCGCGATGGTCTGCCGACCGAGCAGCGGATGCGATGGCGCGATGGCGCGCGGCCGTCGACCGCGACCTCTCGATGGCGGTGACGCGGTGAGGCCCGACGTGATCGCCGACGTCGACATCGTCGTGATCGGAGCCGGTGTCGTCGGCTGCGCCGTAGCTCGCCACCTGGCGGGCTTCGATGTGTCCATCGCCCTCATTGAGGCTCGATGCGATATCGGCGATGCGACGAGCAAGGCGAACACGGCGATCCTGCACACCGGCTTCGACGCCGTGCCCGGTTCGCTCGAGGCATCGATGGTGGCGCGTGGCTACGCACTGCTCTCGGGGTACGCGGATGCGGTGGGGATCCCGGTCGAGCGGACGGGGGCAGTCCTCGTGGCCTGGACCGACGATGAGCTCGCGGTGCTCCCGTCCCTGCGGGACAAGGCGGTCAAGAACGGCTACCACGCGTGCGAGGTGATCGACGCGGGCGCGGTTCGCGTGATGCTCCCGCACCTGGGCCCGGGCGTCGTCGGCGGGCTGACGGTTCCCGGTGAGTCAATCATCTGCCCCTGGACAACGCCACTCGCCTTCGCAACCGAGGCAGTCGAACGCGGTGTGCAGCTCATGCTGGGGACCCGGGTGCTCGACGTCATGCCGGGGCCGGGATCGACCACAGTCGTGAGCGACCGCGGCGACATCCGCACCCGCTGGATAGTGAACGCAGCGGGGCTCGGTGGCGACGTCATTGATCGGATGCTCGGCCATGATCGCTTCACCATCGTGCCGCGCCGCGGAGAGCTGCTCGTGTACGACAAGCTCGCACGTCCGCTCGTTGACGTGATCGTGCTGCCGGTGCCGACCGACAAGGGGAAGGGCGTGCTGATCAGTCCGACCATCTTCGGGAACGTGATGCTCGGTCCGACATCCGAGAGCCTCGTCGACCGCGCCGACACGTCGACATCCGAGGAGGGGTTCGCCTTCCTGCTTGCGAAGGGGTCCGCCCTGCTGCCCGCGCTCATGGACGAGGACGTGACGGCGGCCTATGCCGGCCTCCGTGCCGCTACCGAGCACATCGACTATGTCGTGGACGTCGACCCCGGTCAGCGCTACCTGCTGCTGGGCGGAATCCGGTCGACCGGCCTCACCGCATCGATGGCTCTGGCCGAGCACGCGGCAACTCTGCTGTCCGAGTCCGGGCTCGACCTCGTGCCTCGAACGGATCTGCCGCCTCCACCGCGAATGCCGAATATCGGTGAGTCGTTCCCCCGTCCCTACTCGCGCGAAGACCTGATCACGGCTGACCCGGAGTACGGCAGCATCGTCTGCTTCTGCGAGCGCGTGACGCGTGGCGAGATTCGCGATGCTCTCGCGTCGGCGATCCCGCCGTCGGACCTCGACGGACTGCGCCGTCGCACGCGCGCCACGCTGGGTCGCTGCCAGGGCTTCTACTGCGGCGCCGAGGTATCCGGCATGCTCGGAGTCGTCGATGCGTGAGTCGATCGATGTCCTCGCCTGCGATGTTGCCGTCATCGGCGGGGGCCCCGCAGGGCTAACCGCTGCAGCCGCGCTGCGGAACGCGGGGGTGTCGTCCGTCGTCGTCTTCGAGCGCGAAGAGCAGGCCGGGGGCATTCCCCGGCACAGCGATCACACGGGGTACGGCATCCGGGATCGTCGCGCGGTGATGACGGGGCCCGCGTATGCGCGGGCTCTGGTGGCCGAAGCGCACGACAGCGGCGTCGACGTTCGAACGGGCGCGATGGTCACCGGTTGGGCTGAGGACGGAGCCCCCGTCGTCACCTCGCGGGAGGGCCGTTACCGCGTGGACGCCGGCGCGATCGTGCTCGCTACCGGCGCGCGCGAGCGGCCGCGGGCAGCGCGCATGATCCCCGGTGATCGCCCGGCCGGGGTGTACACGACAGGACAACTGCAGGGCCTTGTGCATCTGCAGCACCGGAACGTGGGTACCCGGGCCGTCGTTGTTGGCTCCGAATTGGTGAGCTGGTCAGCGGTGCTGACCCTGCGGGAGGCCGGGTGCTCCACGGTGCTGATGGCGACGCAGGCTGACCGTGTCGAGACCCCCGCGGGCCTGGCGCTGGTGGGCCGGACGGCATTTGGTTTCCCGGTTGCGCGGCGCGCTCGCGTGGCGCGCATCATCGGCCGGGACCGCGTCGAGGCAATTGAGCTCGCGCACCTCGACACAGGCGCCCGCACCCGGGTCGCATGCGACACGGTGATCCTCACCGGCGACTGGGTACCCGACAACGAGCTCAGCCGACTGCGTGGCCTCGACCTCGGTGCTGGGCATCGGGGTCCGCTCGTCGACATGGCCCTGCGGACCAGTGCACCCGGTGTGTTCGCCGCGGGCAACCTGCTGCATCCCGTCGACACGGCGGATGTTGCGGCGCTCGACGGGCGTCACGTCGCAACGGAGGTTCGTCGCTGGCTCGCGGGCGATAGCGATCGGCGGCCAGCGGTGCGGATCGTCACCGAAGAACCCTTTGCCTGGGTCGCGCCCGGGCTCCTTCGCCCCGGGGATCCGCCGCCGTCGCGCGGCCGCCTGCTGCTGTGGGGCACGGAGCACCGTGCCCTGCCGCGCGTCGTTGTCGAGCAGGACGGCACGGTGCTTGCGCGTAGGCGCATTCCGTGGCCGCTCGCACCAGGGCGGATCTTCCGCCTGCCCTACGGCATGGTCGCAGCGGCGCGTGCCGATGCCGGCGACGTCACGATCCGACTGGCGTAGCTGGGGGTGTCTGCAGTCCTGATTTGAGAGGGCTGCACTTTCCCTTCCTCTCAAAGCAGGACAGCTGACACTCCCAGCCGACCTAGGACGACAGCCCGGCGACGGCGCCACCAGCGCAGACGGCGAGCCCCATGTCCGCGAACGACTCAGTTGCCACGCCCATGGCGTGAGTATCGCCAGCGGCGGTGCCGAGCTGCTGGCCACTGAGCGTCCGTGCATGGATCGACTCGGTGATGACCGCGAGCTTGAAGCATGCGAGTGCGGTGCACACGTCGAGATGATCAACGGACAGGCCCGATCGCTCGGCATACGTGCTGACTATTCGCGCGCGGTCCCAGAAGCCCGGTCCGTCGGTGAGGTGCTCGGCCACCGGCACCTGATGGCGCAGCGTGTCAGCGGCCTCAGTCCAGTAGGCGAGGGCGAGGGCGAGGTCGGCGAGGGGGTCGCCCAACGTCGACATCTCCCAGTCGAGGACGGCCACCACGCGGGCTGATTGCGGCGCCAGGATCACATTGTCGAGTCGGTAGTCGCCGTGTACAAGTGCCCATGGCAGATCGAGGGGGAGCGGCTCGAGCAGGCCGGCGAGCCGTGATCGCAGGGCATCCATCGTGGGCAGGTCACGCGTCTTGGTGAGGTCCCACTGCTTGGTCCAGCGATCCAGCTGTCGGGGCAGGTAGCCCTCGGGCCGGCCCAGATCGGCCAGGCCTGTTGCCGCGACGTCGACGCGATGGAGATCGGCCAAGGCGTTGACGAGTGCGGACGACACGGCATCGGCCTCGTCGGCGGACAGTGCACTGGCCTCGTCGGCCGAGGAGATGATCCGTCCGTCGACGAACTCCATCACCAGGAACGGTGCCCCATTTACCGTCTCGTCCTCGCACAGAGCCAAGGCGGTGGGTGCGGGATAGCCAACTCGGCTCAGGCCCGTGAGGACCCGGAACTCGCGCGCCATGTCGTGTGCGGTCGGCATGACGTTGCCAAGTGGCGGACGCCGAAGTACGACGCTGCGCCCCTGCGCGTCCGTGAGTCGGTAGGTGACATTGGACCGACCGCCGGTGAACAACTCCGCGGTCAGCGGACCGTCGGTGTCGAGGTCGAGGCCCTGCGTCGCCAACCATGCCTGAACGGATGCCAGCTGCAGGCCGGGAAGGTCCTCGGAAGTCACGCTCGGCAGCCTATGACAGGGTTGAACCATGGCTACTGGAGTCTCCTCGGACCCAATCGCGCCTCCCCATGGGACCCAGGCCCTGCTCTTTGACTGCGACGGCACCCTCGTCGACACCATGGGCCTGTACCGGATCTGCTGGCGCCAGGTCTTCGGCCGGTATGGCTTCGAGATGACCGATGAGTGGTTCGCCACATGGGCGGGGCATAGCACGGGACCGTTCATCCGGGCCGCCCTGCCGAATGCAGATGCCGATACGGTCACGGCCGCTTCCGCGGAGGGCGTGGACCTCTTCCTCGAGTCGACTCACCTGCTCGAACCGTTGGAGCATGTCGTCGCCATCGCGCGTGAGTACCACGGTCGCATCCCGATGGCCGTTGTGTCCGGCGGCCCGCGATCGGCTGTGGTGGCCTCCCTGGATGCCATCGGCATCACGGGCCTATTCGATGCCATCGTCACGGTTGACGATGTCGAGCACGGCAAGCCGGCGCCCGATGGCTATCTGAAGGCGATAGCCGACCTGGGAGTGAGCGCCGAGGGCTGTGTCGCCTATGAGGACACGACGAGCGGGTTTGCGTCCGCTCGGGCCGCCGGGATCCCCGTGGTGTTCGATGTCCGATAGTTACTTGAGGCTGTCACAAGTTTCCTGCTAACGTCCGCGCAGGAGGTCACCGTGTTCGAATACAGCACGCGCATGTTCCATGTCGGCCATCTCGTTCCCGACATCGGCAAGGCCATGGACGAGCTTGGCGGCTCACTGGGCCTCGAGTGGACCGCCGTGGTGGCCCGCGAGGACCAGCGGGTCTGGACGCCGGAACATGGTCAGCGGACCGTCCCGTTGAAGTTCTGCTACTCGACGCAGGGACCTCAGCGACTCGAGCTTCTCGAGGGCGTCGAAGGGACCCCGTGGTGGTCGGGCGACCCTCGTAACCTGCACCACGCCGGCGTCTGGTGCGATGTGCCGTCGCTCACGGAGGACCTCATCGCCCGTGGGTGGACGCTGGTCTGCAGCCAGGTGGCGCCCGAAGAGGGCTACGGCTCCTTCACCTACGTGCGCTCCCCGTCCGGGTTCCTGCTCGAGCCGGTCGCAGAGGCGAACGAGGAGAAGATGAATCGCTGGTTCGCCGGCGGATCCTTGTCCTAGCCGGTCAGCCGACGACCTTTGCCGGGGTCTTCGGGACCAAAGGCCCTCCCAGAACGCGGTTGAGTTTCTTTAGAGTCACTACACATCTGGAGACACCGCTAGGAGGAGCCGCATGCGCACACGTAGGCACCCGCTCAGTCAGGCCATGTACGACGTGCGGGATGACGGGCTCGTCGAGGTCACTTCCGGCGACCGCCGGGGCGTGTTCACGCCGAACGGCGTCCGCGTGGAGGGCGACCTGTACAACGTCGACATCCACCTGTGCCACTGGCTGGCCGGCCCGCAACTGCCCGTCGGCAGTGCAGGTAATCCCAAGGATTTCCCGGCCCCCGAGGAGGGCGAGTGACCACGACGTCTGACGGCATCATCGGCACGACCGATGGCCTGACCGCGGAGCAGACGGCCCAGGTGCGGGCCTACATCGATCTGCTCGACAACGATTCGCGCGAGGTACCGGATGTCTACCGCTGGACCAATCCGCTTCCCGGCGTGGCCTTGACCGTGCCCGTTGAGCGCTACACCTCGCGGGCGTTCCACGATCTCGAGGTCGAGCGCGTCTGGAAGCACGTCTGGCAGATGGCGTGCCGGGTCGAGGACATCCTCGACGCAGGTGACTTCGTCAAGTACGACATCGCCGATGTGTCCGTCCTCGTTGTGCGGCAGCGCGACGGCTCCATCAAGGCGCACCGCAATGTCTGCCTGCATCGTGGGCGCACGTTGAAGGAGGCCAATGGCAAGGCCGACAGTTTCCAGTGCCCGTTCCACGGCATCACGTGGGATCTCGACGGATCGCTGAAGGCCATGCCGTGCAAGTGGGACTTCCCGCAGGTAGGCGAGGAGTGGCCGCTCATTCCCGTGCAGGTCGACACTTGGGGCGGGTTCGTCTTCATCAACCTTGATCCCGAGGCCGGCCCACTGGCCGACTTCCTCGGTGATCTCCCCAAGCATTTCGAGACTTGGCCGCTGGAGAAGCGCTACAAGCAGGTCCACGTGGGCAAGGTGCTTCGCTGCAACTGGAAGTTGGCGCAGGAGGCCTTCATGGAGTCGTGGCATGTCGTCGCGACGCATGCCCAACTGCTGCCCGGTCTTGGCGACACGATCACGAAGTACGACGCGTGGGGCAACTTCTCGCGGACGCTGACTCCCAACGGGGTGCCCAGCCCGCACCTGAAGTGGGAGCCGACTGAGCAGGAGATGATGGATGCCCTGACGGATCGTAATCTGGATCAGCCACCCGTTGTCATCGTGCCCGAAGGCGCCACCACCCGCGGGACGATGTCAGACAACCGGCGCAAGCATCTGGAGCAGGATCTCGGTGTCGAGGTGGCGCAGAGCCTCTCCGATGCGGAGATGTGCGACAGCATGCCGTACACGCTCTTCCCGAACCTGCATCCGTGGGGCTCGTACAACCGCACGTGCTACCGGTTCCGGCCGTATGGCAACGATCCCGGCATGTCGATCTTCGAGTGCATGATCCTGAGCCCCTTCGAGGGAGACACTCCTCCGCGAGGTGCTGAGCTCCAGATGGTCGACCTCGACACGTCGTGGACGACGGTGCCCGCGTTGGGGCTGCTGGCACGCGTCTTCGATCAGGATGACGCGAACCTGCCGTTCGTGCAGCAGGGTCTGGAGTCGGGATCCCTTGACGAGGTCACTTTCGCGGACTACCAGGAGACGAAGATTCGACACTTCCACATGGTGCTCGAGCAGTGGTTGGCATAACGTCTGCTCCCATGACGGATACGACGCCCCGCGGGCAGATCAGCGACGACTGGTGCATCGACAGCAAGAGCCTGAACCAGCGCTTCCCCATCTACACCCGGTTCAATGCCAACGATGTCCTGCCGGAGCCGATCAGCCCGCTGGGTGCGGACCTGATCTGGCTGCCCCATGTCATCGCGGGCTTCTCGAACGCCTACGCCGAGATGGGTGCCATCTCGGTCGCCGAGGCGAATCTCGAACCGGATGCGATGCCGGCCGCCGGATTCCGGTACGGGCACATGTATGTCAATGTCACCACCGCCCGGCTCACGGGAGTCCGCAGCGGCCTGGGGTGGGAGGCCGTCGACGCATCGTTCTTCGGGAGCCATCCCGACGCACCGCCCCACGAGGACCATCCGACAGACGGCGATCCGGAGACCTCAGCCCGACTGGCCGCTCGGACCGGCTGGACCCTGACGACATCCTCTTTCCCTGAGCTCGAGGAGGACACCCGCATCGCCGACCGGCTGCGTGCGCAGCGGCCGGACTTCGACGAGATGTCGAATGCAGCTCTCGTCGCCTATGCCCGCAGCCTTGCGCCGTATCAGCGGATGACCTGGCGCGGCGAGCTCATCGGCGGTGCCCAGGCGGCCGTCGGCCCCGCCGTCATCGCTTCGGTGCTCCCGGAGGGCTCAGGCATCTCGCCCTTCGACCTCGTCGGCCCCGCCGGCGATGTCGTATCGGCGGCTCCGTCGTACGCGCTCTGGGACCTTTCTCGCATCGTCCGCAACGATGTGGTCCTCAACGAGCTCTTCGATACCGGTGTCGAGGGCATGGTGCCGTGGCTCAAGGAGCACCACCCCGACTTCCATCAGCGATTCAGCGCCTTCCTGCGGGAGTTCGGCTATCGGGGTCCGTCAGAGTGGGACCTCGGTGCGGACTCGTGGGAGACCCGACCGGAGTTGCCGCTGGCGCTCATTGACCGGATGCGCCACCTCGAGGACGCGCAGTCTCCTGCCGCGCGTCGCGGCGAGGCCACCATCTCGGCTGAGCGAGTCGTCGGGCGCGTGATGGACGGCCTCAACGGCAACGAGGAGGCCGTCGCAACCCTGCGCATGGGTCTGGACTCCGCGCGGCGGTTCGCGGGTTGGCGTGAACTGGGCAAGAGCAACTGCATCAAGGTGATCAACGAGTCCCGCGTCGCTCTGCTGGAGATGGGTCGACGCCTGACCAACGAGGGGCAACTGGCTCATCCACGTCAGATCTTCATGGCCCTCGACAGCGAGCTCGATCGGCTCGTCCTCCAGCCCGACCTCGTTGCGGGGGCGATCGCGCAGCGGGAGCTGGACTGGAAGGAGTACGCGGGCCTCGATGTGCCGCTCTTCCTGGATGCCCGTGTTCCTCGGGTGCCGATTGCCGACCTCAAGCGAGTGGCGAGCGATACCTACGAGCCAGCATCCGTGGGCGACACGCTCACGGCGATCGGCGCTGCCAGCGGTCGCGCCAGCGGTCGCGCGCGCGTGATCACCGACACGTCCTCGATCTCGAGCTTCGAGCCGGGCGACGTGCTCGTCGCTCCTCAGACGGATCCGTCGTGGACGCCGCTGTTCGTGGTGGCCAGCGCCGTGATCGTCGGGGTCGGTGCGCCGAACAGCCACGCGATGATCGTGAGCCGTGAGCTGGGCATTCCGTGTGTGGCTGGGTTGGAGGGCGCGACACAGAAAATCCCGGACGGCGCCATCGTGACGGTTGACGGCTCGGCCGGCACCGTCACTATCGACTCCATTGGCTAGCGAGGCGGTGCGCGAGCCGCTCCTTCAGTACCCAGTGGTGCAGTACGCATATGTGGTGAACGATCTCGACGAGGGGATGAGGCACTGGGTCGAGGTCCTTGGTGCCGGGCCGTTCTTCGTCATGCGTGACTTCCTCGGCAACGACCTCATGTACCGAGGCGTCCCGAGCGAGACGAAGGTGAGTTACGCATTTGGTCAATGCGGGCCGGCGCAGATCCAGCTCATCGCGCAGGACGATCCAGGCTCATCGATCTACCGCGACATGTATCCGCAGGGCGAAGGCGGCTTCCATCACGTCTGCGCCCTCGTCCCCATGGCGCACTGGGATGCGCAGGTAGGGCGCTTTGCTGATGCCGGCTATGCGGTAGCAGCCACGCTGACGACGACCGTTCCGGCTGTCTACTTCGACTGCCGGAACGACCTGGGCCACTTCGTGGAGCTTTACGGGAGCACTGAGCACACAGAGGGGTTCTTCGCGTCGGTTCGGGTGGCCCACGAGTCCTGGGACGGGGTGACCGATCCGGTGCGGGCGCGGGACGGTAGCGCCGAGGTGCGGTCGGCGCCATGACCCGTCCATTGATCGCGTAGCGTCGGCCCATGCGCGAACCCCTGATCCGCTATCCGATCGTCCAGTACGCATACGTGGTCAACGATCTAGATGCGGCCGTTCGGCACTGGGTTGAGGTGATGGGCGCCGGTCCGTTCTTCGTCAGCCGCAACCATGTCGGCCGTGACCACACGTATCGGGGAACGCCCGATGCGGCGGTCTTCTCGTACGCCTTCGGTCAGTCCGGCCCGGCGCAGGTGCAGCTCATTCAGTGCATGGACGACAGCCCATCGGTCTACCGGGACATGTATGCGGCAGGGGAGGAGGGCTTCCACCACGTCGCGTGCCT
>CAIVQM010000498.1 GCA_903908025.1 uncultured bacterium | reverse complement strand
TAGCCCTCGAGAACTCGCGTGGTTGACAGCAGCACGCCGGGAATCCCTGCAGCCGCGACGGCGGCAGCCAGCGCGTAGGTCGCCTCCTGGCCGGTTCGCTCGTCTAAGCGGCGGTCACCCCGCCCGGAGCAGTTGACGACCAGGTCGATCTCGCCGGATCGGATCAGGTCGACCGAAGCAACAAGCGAGGCGATGTCCGGTGACTCGGCGAGGGGTGCGCGGCCGCTGACTCCCACGACCGAGTGCCCAAGCTCGCCGAGGGCTGCGCCCACCGTGCGCCCGACCTCGCCCAGCGCGCCCGCCACGATGATCCGCACCTTGGTACCTTCTCACGGTGACTCCCCCGCTTCAGCCGGTCCTCGTGATGCCGGTCTATCGCGGCGGCGCCAAGTTCGCCCGTGCTCTGGCCTCCGTGCGCGGCGCGGAGCAGTACTTCCGCCGGATCGTCATCAGCCTGAACAGCCCCAAGGGCTCACCCGACGAGGACACCGTGGCGGCCTATCTCGCCGAGGGCCCGTCCAAGGTGGAGGTCATCCAGTCCGGCACCGAGCTGCCGTGGATGCCCCACCAGTACTTCTGGCTCCGGCATCTCGAGGAGACCGGCGAAGGCGCCGACACCTGGGTCTACTGGTTCGCGCACGACGACGCCTTGCGCCCGTCCGGGATGTCGCGCATCGTCGACGCCAACGGGAACTGGCCGCTGCGGCAGGGCGATGTCTACCTCGGCCCGTGGGGAATGCGCCTAGATGAGGTCGACAGCCTCTACGACGGTCCGACCGACACCGACCTCCAGTCGTGGACGAGCTTCCCGCTCGCCGGCCCGCTCGAGCTGCCCGTCGCCGAGTGGATCGCCCAGCAACTCGAGCAGCCGACCTACATCAACATGAGCGGCTGCATCACCTCCATGTCGAGCTTCCAGGCCCTACGCGACTTCCCGATCGCCAAGCCCGGCGGGATGCGCATCGAGATGGCCACCGCAGCGGCGCCAGGGAACCTGCGCGTCGTCGAATTCCCCGAGCCCGTCGTCATCACGTATACGAGCAAGGGCTCTGACCGCACGCAGTACGCGAAGGTCGCCCGCAAGGACGATCGACACATGGTCGCGTGGCTCGCGAACTACGTCGCCCGCCATCCGAGTGCCGCGATCCCGACCGCAAGAGCTACCGTCAAGGTCGGCACGGACTATCTCAAGGTGCTGGCCCGGCGTGGGTCGCTACCAGCAGAGGACTGGCGATTCCGGGAGAACGTCGGCCCCTAGTTCGCTGAGCTGAACTCATAGCGCCGCTTGAGTCGGTTGCCGATCCTGTATCCGATCATCCCGTCGTGCTGCAGTCGGCCGACGACGACGCCGGGCGAGACGCCGATCCGCTCGGCGAAAGCGGTGATGGACTCAAGGGTCTTGAGCTCAGGCAACGCAGCCGCAGCGGACCCAGGGATCAGGACGTCCTGCGCGAACTCGTCGGCATGATCCTCCATGAGCCGGCGCTCCGGCGAACGATCAGCACCGTCGTCGATGAAGACCTCGCTCCTGCCGTGCAGGAGCACGTGGCCGATTTCGTGGAACAGGGTGAACCACAGGTGATCGTCGGTCTTGTGTCGCAGTGAGAGCTGGACGACAGGTCGCCCCGACACCCAGCGGGCAGCGCCGGAACAGCGCGCTCCCGGAACGTCAGGGATGAAGACGACCGCCACACCCGCCTTCCCGCACAGGGACGTGATCGCTCCAACAAAGACCCCGGGATCCGGTTCCAGGGTCAGGGCGCGAAGGCGGGGAAGTGCCGACGTCAGCTGCTCCTTGTCGTACGGCCCAACGGCCACGCTCTTCGCCTCGATCTCTCCGAGGCGCAGCCACGTCGCGACGGCCCCGGGATGTGCCTCGAACGCCGCCGATCGCCGGTATGCCGCGGCTGGCGCAGCCCAGTGCATCTGCCACGCACGCGGGTCGGAAACCCCGAAGAAGTCACACACCTCACGCAGCACCGCGACCTTGTCCTGGCGAGGTGCGGTGACGTGTCCGCGCCTGCGCAGTTCGGTAACCGGGATCTGGTCGAGGAACTCGACCTGGGCGGCCAGTTCCGCATGGCGCTGCAACCGTGCCGTGTCCTCGGCGAACAGGGCCTGCAGCGCATTCCAGGTTCGAGCTGGAATCCCGGTGACAGCCTCCAGCCGCAGGCTGGTCTCGGGCGTGACCGGCGCATGACCTCGGACCATCTGATTGAGGGCCTTGGCCGACATCCCGATGCGGTTCGCGAGTTCGGCCTGCGTCATGCCGCTCTCCTCGAGCCATTCAGCGATCGTCTCGCCCGGGTGCACGGCATATCCCGGCTGGAAGGCAGTGCCCTCGATGCCGTGCGCTGATGTGGCGGCCATGGAAATCTCCTTGCGTTGTTGGTGCGGTGATACTGAACTGCTGTCTACGTTGCGTCAGTGCTCAGTGGTAGTCGACGATCTCGACGACAGTTACCCGCTCGACCAGTGCCCAGTCGACGCCACCCGTCGCCGTCCTCGGCACGGGAGGCGTGGCTC
>CAIVQM010000497.1 GCA_903908025.1 uncultured bacterium | reverse complement strand
TGCTGCAGCTGCCGCTCCTTGAGGCGCTTGCTGCCCTGCCGGGTGCTCGACCCTTCGTGCACGCATTGCGTGATGCGTGCGGCGCGGTACCTGCGTCAGTCGTCAACCCGGGCACCGAGCCTTCGGCTTCGATGCAGGCAGGGCGCCTCGTGGAGGCACTCAGTGCCCGTGAACTCGAGGTCCTTCACCTGCTCGACACCGAACTAGCCGGTCCCGAGATCGCACGTCACCTGTTCGTGTCGCTCAACACTCTGCGCACGCACACCAAGACCATCTACACGAAGCTCGGCGTCACCAGTCGCCGTGCGGCTGTCCGCAGAGGCCGAGAACTGGGCCTGCTGTCGCCGCTGTGACCCTGTCGTCGTCAGTCATCGTGCGCAGCGACACGAGCGTTGCGCCAATGTCACGAATGCGGCCAAGAATGCCGTGCAGTTGCGATTGGTCGGCTACCTCTCCGGTGAGTGTGGATGATCCGTCTTCGCGGCAGGTGATCTCGAGATCGGCAAACCAGCTGGACCATCGGTCGTCGAGATGGCCGGCAATCCGGAACTCATATGTCCGACGGTCGCGGCCCGTCACGACCGGGCACCGGAGTGCACGGTGAGTTCGGCGGAATCATCGGAACGCCTCGATGGTGCGGGGCCCAAGGGATGAAGAATCACCCATTGCGCGACCGCGAGATTAATCACCCAGGCCGAGGACATCGCAAGGTCCCGTCCCAGCGTGCTGGTGCCGATCAGTGCACCGCCGATTCCTCCGGTGAACGCCTGCGTACCGGCAGCGATTCCGATGGCGTAGGCACGGATCATCCACGCTCGGTGTGCCCCGACATCTCCGCGGCGAACCGTGGTGACACCGAGAATGATGCAGACGGCCATCGCGAGGCCGAACACCAGTCGCAGCACGTACAGGAGGGTTCCGGTTCCGGGCTTCATCGCGTAGAACAGCGTCATCCAGATCGCTGATCCGGCGACGATCAGACCGGCCGCTGCAAGGACGCGGCCGGCGATGCGATGCCAGCCCGGGTGGTTTCGGCGAAATCGTGGGACGAACTGAAATGCCCCGAGGATCAGATAGATGCACGCGGCGACGATGTGCAGGATTAGCGGGAGGGGGAAGCTGGCGAACCGGTCGTCAGCCGGGATCTGTTCGGGGCCACCGGCCAACTGGATGAGCCGGAGGACCCCGGCCAGCATCGGGATGACGCACAGGGTCAGAAGCCCGGCCGGTATCAGCCAGCTCACTTTCCGGTGGCGGGCCATCAGATGGTCGCGTGCTCGACGAGCGGGAGAACGCTCACATCCGTGACCGCCGGGGTCACCGGATTGCGCCACAGGGACACTCCGAGACCGACCAGGGCGATTCCGACCGGCACGGCCATCGGACGGTTGAAGGACTCCGGCAGTACGGCGAGCGACGCCGTCGCAATGGTGCCCACGGCAAGGAGTGCCGCCGCCCAGCGGGCCACGATCCGCGCGCGGAAGAGCGCGATGCCGAAGACGAGGCCTCCGACCATGTAGCCGATTCCCGTGACGGCAAGAACGGTGCTCATCGCTCCGATGTCACCAGCCGGTGCACCGCCGGCGGCCGCCACCACGATGTCGTTCACGTAGCCCGGAGCGATGGTCACCAGCCCGGGCAGAACGTAGGCGGAGATGATCTCGGTACTGAACATCAGGAGGTACCCGGCACCAAAGAGGAGGTAGCCGACGAGTCCGAGGACGCCGACGTGGCGTACCTGGC
>CAIVQM010000496.1 GCA_903908025.1 uncultured bacterium | reverse complement strand
TTCTGGCTGGTCCAGATCTCCCCGCCCGCCGATGGCTGGGGCAATCAGGCGGCCTACGAGGCGGTCATCGGCTTCGTCCCGCGCATCGTGCTGGCCAGCCTGTGCGGCTACCTGATCGGCCAGTTCCTCAATGCCTATGTCCTGGTCAAGATCAAGGAGCGCACCAAGGAGAAGGCCCTGTGGCTGCGCCTGATCGGCTCCACTGCTGTCGGCGAGTTCGCCGACACGCTCGTCTTCTGCACCATCGCGTTCTACGGCATCATCACCGGCTCCGATTTCTGGAACTACGTGCTCGTCGGCTACGTCTACAAGACCCTGCTCGAGGTCGTGCTGCTGCCGATCACGTACCGGGTGATCGCAGCGGTCAAGCGCCGCGAGCCGACGTACGCGCTGTCGTCTAGCCACTAGCCATTGCGGCGCGGGCACCGATCGCCGCCCGCGAGCGACGGCCCCTCACAAGCCGATGGGCCCGCCTCCCCCCAGCGGAGACGGGCCCATCAGTCGAGCTGTCGACTAGCGGACGCGATACAGCCGGATCGTCTGGTACGGCGCGAACGCACTCGACGGAGCGGCAGCCGTGCCGACCACCGTGCACGTGCCCCGCTGCAGCATCGTCGCGACGGCACGACCGCGAACGGTCGACACCGAGCAGACACCGGCCGAGGCCTTCGTCCGACTCCAGCGCACCGTCACACCCGCATCCGTCTTCACCGGCTTAGCAGCCAGCACCAGCACATCACCCACCGCGACCCGGCCACCCGCAGGAGCGTTGACCTGCGCCTTCTGCGGAATCAGGGTGCCGCCGTAGATGATCCGGTAGGAGGTAGACCCCTTCAACGTGAGGTCGTCGTCCACCACAGAGACCGTCTTTCCCACGGCCAATGGCGTCCCAGCGCCATCCACACTCTGAAGGACGGTCTTCACCGGACGCCCCCACTCACTGACACCTACATACCAGTCACCCGTGAAGATCCACGTTGCACCCGCGAAGTCGGTACGGAACACGGGACCGGGTCCCGCCCAGTCGAGATACCCGTCCGCCGTGGCTGTGGTGGGGGCTGGAATCCACGGGGCATTCAGGTTGAACATCTCCCAGTCCGCCGTGCAGGCTGGGCCGAACGTGAACTCCAGCCCGTCACCGGGCTTTCCGTAGACCGTGACGTCGCTGTCGCAGTTGACGACGTACGAGGACGCGATCGGAGCCGGCGTCGTCACCCGCCTGGAGGGAGCGGACGGTGCCGACGTTCCCGTTGCGTTCGTCGCCGTCACCGTGAACGTGTAGCGGGTGCCTGGCGCCAGTCCCGTAACGCGGACGGTTCCACCGGCAGCACCGGACAGTGTCCCGGTCACATTTCCGGGGCTCGACGTCACCGTGTAACCGGTGATCGCCGAGGATCCAGCCGACACGGGAGGATCGAAAGTCACATCCGCGGTGGCGTCACCGGTGAGGCGGGCTGACACATTCAGAGGGACGGAAGGGGCGGACGGAGGGGTTTCGTATGTGATCCAGAAGCGCTGGCCAGAGTGGGCATCCGTCAGATTCGCGAGGTGGACCCCCGTGGTCAGCGGCGCCGTGGCCGAGGCCGTCGGCGCAACGGCCAGCGACACCCCACCGGCGACCATCACTGCTGCGACTGTGGCGGCCAAGAACTTTCGAGTTCCCATTCCCTGTGTCCTCACGTCGGGTCCACCCGCTAGTCCGTGCGGCAGGCAACTCACTGATGCTGAAGGCCAGCCCTCGCTTTGTAAATCGAGGCATAGGGTTTTCCCTACCTGGCCGTCGGATCCCCTCACAAGCCGATGGGCCCGTCTCCCCCACGGGAAGACGGGCCCATCGGTCGAGCTGTCGACTAGCGGACGCGGTACGTCCGGGTCGTCTGGAACCCGCTGTACGCACTCGACGGAGCGGCAGCCTTGCCGACCACCGTGCACGTGCCCCGCTGCAGCATCGTCGCCACTGATCGACCGCGAACGGTCGTGACGGAGCAGACACCGGCCGAAGCCTTCGTCCGACTCCACCGCACCGTCACACCAGCGTTCGTCTTCACGGCCTTCTTCGCGAGCACCACCTGCGTGCCCACTGCGAACTGGCGACTGGACGGAGCTGCGATCCTGGCCGTCTGGCGGATAAGTGCCGTTGCCGCCTGCGGCCGCACCGGCGCGACCGCCGGCTCGGCGATCAGTGTGGTGATCACAGGCTGGGATGCGGCGGGCGTATCCGCCACCGGTGTCGTCGAGCCGCCGCCACCCGGGGTGGGCGGAGCCGGCGCCGGCGGCGCGTTGACGGCGATGCGTATGGTGAAGCTGGTGCCGTTGAGTACTCCCGTGCCGACCGCGAACTGGCTGGTCATCGGTTCAGCCTGCTGAGGAGCCGTGTAGACGATCTGCGTCCACGGATTCAGGGTGACGTCGGGGTCCTGCGAGGCGCCGGCACCGGGGTTGCCAGGGCTCAACTCGACAGAGCCACCGTTCAAGCTCTTGACGGACAGGCCGGCACCGAAATAGCCGACATACGTAACTGGAATAGTGCCTGGGTCCGGTGTCAGCGACGCACTTGCGCAGGAACCTGGGACCGTAAGCCGCGGCACGAGATCAAGAGTCAACGTCTGCCCGGCATCCACGGTGAAGTCGAGTATGTGCGCTCCCCCAATGCTGCAGTTCAGCTGGTAGTTGTCACTAGCCAGCCCGCCCACCCTGTCGAGCCCGATGTTGCTGCGTCCAGCCTCGTTGACAGCGAACACTCGGTACCAACGGTACGTGCCGTTGGGCAGCACGTCGACGTAGGAGGTCGCCTCAGGTCCAATGGGCGTCGGGGGGTTCAGGGGTAGCCACGAACCGGAGTCCACAGGCGAGTTGACGGAGTACTCGATTTCGTACCCCGAAAGTGCGGCTGTTCCCGGAGAGGCAGGTGCCGTCCACGCGACAGTGATCTGACCGTTACCGCCAGTCGCTGACACATTCTGAGGAGCCGAAGGCGGAGCGGGGGCAACTCCGTAGTTGATCCAGTAATAGGGGCTGGTGGCCTGTCTCACCTGCGCGATGTGGGCCCCTTGAGTCAACGGGGCTCCCATACCTTCATTGTTGCGCACCTGCAGAGTTGTCTCCACAACAACGGGCGCGGCCATGTCACTGGCAGGCCCGTACACGCACCAACGGGCAGCCCCGGGATCAAGGCAACTATCAGCTTGGGGTGGGGCTGTGACGTTGAGGTAAAGGTATCCCGCGATCTGGTCACCGGCGGATTCCCCGGAGAAGTTATAAAGGTTCCAGTTGTATGGGTACGCGCAGCCGGCGTCGATCGTGAACGTCAGCGTGTCAAAAAAGATATCCTCGGTCCGGATCCCGTGCTTATGGACTGCGAGGTCGTGGATCCGTTTTGCCACAGCAAGTTTTTCGTCCCGTGTCTTCGCCATGCCCTTTTCGTCGATCACAAGCGCGACGAGCGCAGCGCCGTATTTTTTCGCGAGGCCGCATA
>CAIVQM010000495.1 GCA_903908025.1 uncultured bacterium | reverse complement strand
GCAGGCGATCATCCACAAGCTGGGATTCGAGTTCCGGGGCCAGCAGATCGACGAGATCGACGGGCCGGAGGACATCTTCGAGATGTCAGCCCGTGAATACCGCCTGCGCTTCATGGGCAGTTAGGCCCGCGCAGCGCTTGATCAGGCGGAATGACGAGTAGGCTGGAACTGGAGATCGGGGGGTTTCCATGAGCGCTGGGACTGCCGCATTGGTCGGCGACGATAGGCGCACGGAACGATTGATGGCGGCGCTGTCCGGTGCCGAGGCGGCGGCGCGTGGAGCGGCCACCGCCTTGCTCGACAACCTCGTGATCAGTGGTGACGTGCCACAGGCGTCTGTATCGCGGGTAGCGGAGTACATCCGGACCTGTCGCGATCCGTTCCAGGCTCTTGATGTCGCTCGCCTTCTTGGTGCGCTGGTGGCCGACCTGTCGATGCAGTCCGTCGACATCCAGGACCTGACGGAGTGGGCCTACGCCGAGATCAGGCTGACCGCACTCGTGGCGCGCACCTGCCGCCTCCTGCGTGACGAGCGTGAGGGTGAAGTCGAGGAGGCTGTCTTCGGTCTCGGCACGCACCACCTGGAGATGCTCGAGCAGAGTCCGCGCTACCTGTCGATCTTCACCGAGATGGCGCGCATCCTGGACACGGGTGTGGGGGTGGAGCCGCGCTCGGCGGTTTCCGAGTTCCTCGGACTGGCACGAAAGCCGTGGCGAGCCGTGCCCAAGACGCTGACGTAGCCTCATCGCGTGCCGCCGTAGGATGGGCGGACTATGGCGACGAACGACGACTCTTCGCGCGCGCGCACGTATCAGGTGCGCACCTACGGGTGTCAGATGAATGTCCACGACTCTGAGCGACTCACCGGCCTGCTGGAGGACGCGGGTTACGTCGCGGCGGCTGAAGGACAGACGGCCGACGTCGTCGTATTCAACACCTGCGCGGTCCGCGAGAACGCCGACAACCGCCTCTACGGCAATCTCAGCCACCTCGTACCAGTTAAGGCCGCGCACCCGGGAATGCAGATCGCGGTCGGCGGCTGCCTCGCGCAGAAGGATCAGGGCGACATCCTCGCGAAGGCGCCGTGGGTCGATGTCGTGTTCGGCACCCACAACATCGGATCGCTGCCCGCCCTCCTCGAGCGCGCTCGGGTCGCCGATGAGGCGCAGGTCGAGATCCTCGAGGCGCTTGAGACGTTCCCCTCGAATCTGCCGACCAAGCGCGACAGCGCGTACGCGGCGTGGGTGTCGGTCAGCGTTGGCTGCAACAACACGTGCACGTTCTGCATCGTGCCGTCGCTTCGCGGGACGGAGAAGGACCGCCGGCCGGGCGACATCCTCGGCGAGATTCGTGCGCTCGTCGACGAGGGGGTCCTGGAGATCACCCTGCTCGGCCAGAACGTCAATGCCTATGGCTCGGAGTTCGGGGATCGAGAGGCCTTCTCGAAGCTGCTGCGGGCCTGCGGTGAGATCGACGGGCTTGAGCGCGTGCGCTTCACGAGTCCACATCCGCGCGACTTCACCGACGATGTCATCGCTGCGATGGCCGAGACGCCCAACGTCATGCCGCAACTGCACATGCCCATGCAGTCAGGGTCCGATGCCGTGCTGCAGCGCATGCGTCGGTCCTACCGGCAGGAGCGCTACCTCGGCATCATCGACCGGGTCCGCGCGGCGATGCCGCATGCAGCCATCACCACCGACATCATCGTGGGCTTCCCCGGCGAGACCGAGGATGACTTCCTGCAGACGATGCACGTTGTGCGGGAGGCCCGGTTCGCCGGCGCCTACACGTTCCAGTACTCGAAGCGACCAGGGACGCCCGCAGCGACGATGGACGATCAGGTGCCGCACGAGATCGTGCAGGAGCGCTACGTGCGCCTGCTGGCACTCGTCAACGAGATCTCCTGGGCGGAGAACCTGACGCAGGCGGGCCGGGTTCTTGACGTCCTCATCGCGGAGGGCGAGGGGCGCAAGGATGATCAGACCGAGCGCATGTCCGGCCGTGCTCCTGACAACCGGCTCGTGCATGTGGCTGTCGATCCGACGATCGGGGTGCCGCGACCGGGCGACGTCGTCACTGCCGAGGTGACGCATGCGGCACCGCATCACCTGGTGGCCGATCGCGTGCTGGCCGTGCGGCGCACGCGGGCCGGCGACGTGGGCGCGGCCGCCCGGGCACCGCAGCCGGTGGGTGTCATGCTCGGGCTGCCCACCATGCCGGCCACTCTCCAGCCGTGAGCGAGCCCCGGCTGCTGGCGATCCTCGGGCCGACGGCGTCGGGGAAGTCCGACCTGGCCGTGGCGGTAGCCCAGCGGCTCAGTCAGCCCGCTGAGATCGTCAGCACCGACTCCATGCAGATCTACCGGGGCATGGACATCGGTACGGCCACCCCGACGTCCGAGGAGCAAGGAAGCGTCCCCCACCATCTGCTCGACGTCTGGGATCCCACCCACGCGGTCTCGGTTGCCGAGTTCCAGCAGGCGGCGCGTGCGGCCATCGTGGACATTCGGGAACGTCGGGCGGTGCCGATCCTGGTGGGCGGCAGTGGCCTGTACGTATCAGCCGTCCTCGACGATCTGCGCTTTCCCGGCACGGATCCGGTGGTGCGAGCCCGGCTTGAGGCCGATCTCGAGACCAGTGGAGTCGCGGCGATGCATGCACGTCTGGTGGCCGTCGATCCCGTTGCGGGAGAGGCGATCCTGCCGACCAACGGTCGCCGTATCGTGCGCGCTCTCGAGGTCATCGAGCTGACCGGGGAGCCGTTCGTCGCCACGCTGCCGGATCCGGTGGAGGTGTTCCCGACCGTCCGCATCGGACTGGAGGTGCCGCGCGATGAACTCGATGCGCGGATCGAGCAGCGGGTTGACCGGATGTGGGCGGCCGGCTTCGTTGACGAGGTTCGCGTCCTCGGAACGGCTGGTCTTGCGGACACGCCCACGGCTGCGCGGGCGCTGGGCTACCAGCAGGTGCTGGCAGCGTTGTCGGGGGAGTGCAGCGAGGCGCAGGCTCGTCAGGACACGATCGATGCCACGCGGAAGTTCGCCCGCCGGCAGCAGCGGTGGTTCCGTCGCGACCAGCGGATCATCTGGATCAGCTACGACAGCGCGTCGTTGGCCGAGGAAGTATTGGCTGCATGGGGGTCCGACACGGAGACGTAGTACTCGGTGCCGAGCAGGATCGCCTGCATCGGGCGAGGTAGACGCGTCAGCACTCCGAGGGTGCGGGTCGTGCCATCTGCCGCCGACTGCGAGGCGTGGGCCCGCAGGGCCGCGTCCTTCTCTCGCAGGTAGGGACGCACATCCACGCGGTGGGTTATCTGGTTGCGGGGCGTCCACGCGGTCTCGAACTCAGTAGGCGAGAACTCAGCCGGGGTCAGGTGCAGACGCGATGCAAGGCGGGCAGCCCGGGCGATTGGCTCGCGCGGAAGCGTCGCCTCGAACAGCCGCGGCGGACGAGCGCACAGCACGCTGGCGGCACGCACGGACCGGTGCACCTGCAGGTGGTCGGGGTGTCCGTAGCCGCCCGAGGGGTCGTATCCGACGAGCACGTCGGCCCGCTCCTCGTCGCACACCCCAGCGATCTGCTTCGCGACAGTGAACCGGCCAGCGTGGGCGAAGCCACCGGTGACCTCCCCGTGCAGTCCCGAGTCCGGATAGCCGAGGGTCACCGTGCGGGTGACACCGAGGGCGCGAGCCGACTCCTCAAGCTCCGCCAGTCGAGTTGAGCCCAGTCCATCGCGGAACGCCTCGGAGGTGAGACCGGCGGCCCCGTCGGTTGCGACGATGAGAACGACCCGATTTCCCTCAGCGACGGCCCGCGCCATCGTGCCTGCCGTGAGCAATGCCTCGTCATCGGGATGCGCGTGCACGAACACGAGGGTGCGGGGCGTGCGGGTCATGGGATGCATTGTGGCGTACGGTCCATGATCATGAGGATCGCCCACGTCAGCGACTGCTACGCCCCACGTACGGGCGGCATCGAGACGCAGGTCCGTGCCCTTGCGGGTCGTCAGGCAGCGGGTGGCGACCAGGTGCGTGTCGTGACGGCGACGCCGGGCGTCGAAGGGGTCTTTGCCGGAGATGACGTCGTCGACGGTCTGCCGGTACACCGCATCGCAGCGCACCTGCCCTTCGATCTGCCGATCCACCCCAGGACAGTGCGCGAGGTCGGCCGCATCCTCGACGTGCACCCGCCTGATGTCGTCCACGTGCATGCTGGGGTGGTCTCGCCCTTCGCCTGGGGTGCTGTGCGCGCGGCAACCAAGCGCGGAATCCCGACCCTCGTCACGGTGCACAGTGTCTGGGGACCGATCGCCCGCCCGGGATTCAGCCTGTCGGACGCACTTGTCCGCTGGACTCGGTGGGGCGTGACCCTCAGCGCGGTCAGCGAGGTGGCAGCTGCTCGCATCTCCTCGGCCGTTCCGAAAGCCGGTGAGGTGCTTGTTGTCCCCAACGGCATCGACCCGTCACAGTGGGTCATTGACCCTCGCGGTTATGACCCGGCACGCCTGCGGATAGCGAGCGTGATGCGCATGGCACCGCGCAAGCGCACGATGCCACTGGTGCGGATCATCATGGCCGCGGCGGAGCAGGCAGCGCCGGATGTGGAGATCAGCGCGGTGCTCGTGGGCGATGGTCCCGAGCGTGCGCGGGCAGAGAAGCACGTCCGCGAGAACGGGATGTCGGATCGGATCCGGTTCACCGGCCGACTCGACCGTGCGGGGATTCTGGGCATCTTCGCGGAGAGTGACGTCTACCTGCAGCCATCGGTGCGCGAGTCCTTCGGACTGGCAGCCTTGGAGGCCCGCTCCGCGGGCCTGCCCGTCGTGGCACGGTCGCAGACGGGCACGTCACAGTTCATCCACGACGGTGTCCAGGGGCTGCTGGCCGAAGACGACGATGGCATGGCGCGTGCGCTCCTGCGGCTCGGCGGTGATCACGCGCTGCTTTCCTCGATCACCGAGCACAATCGCGCCACGCCGCCGCAGGACTCGTGGCCCCATGTCCTCGACATCGTGCGCGCTGCGTATGGGAGTGCGGGTGCTGCGTCGTCGTGACGTTAGTCTGACGGTATGGCGTGGTTGAACGAGGTCCCGTTCGTCAAGGGACATGGCACGGGCAACGACTTCGTCATCATCCCCGACCTCGAGGGACGGCTCGATCTCACCGACGAGCAGGTCCGGTGGGTCTGTGACCGGCACCGGGGTATCGGTGCGGATGGCGTCCTGCGCGTGGTTCGGACCGATCGGGTACCCGAGTTCGTCGACTTTGCGCCGGTGGCTGAGTTCTTCATGGACTACCGGAACGCCGACGGATCCCTGGCCGAGATGTGCGGCAACGGAGCGCGCGTCTTCGTTCGCTATCTCGATGCGACCGGCCTGGTTACCGACAACGACGTCGTCATTGCCACACGGGGTGGCTTGCGCAGCACGACCATCAACGCCGATCGCACCATCACCATCGACATGGGACAGGCGACGACGCCGAGGGCGCGGGCGATGCCGCACGTCACCGTTGATGAACGCACCTGGCCCGCCACGGGTGTCCTTGTGCCCAACCCCCATGCCGTCGTCTTCGTCAGTGATCTCGCCGAGGCAGGGCCGTTGCTCGACGCGCCCGACGTCGTGCCGGCCGATGTCTTCCCCGATGGCGTGAATGTCGAGTTCGTCGTCGACCGTGGCCCGAATCACGTTGCGATGCGCGTGCACGAGCGCGGGGTGGGCGAGACCCAGTCGTGCGGCACCGGTGCATGCGCGGTTGCATGGGCGGCTCGTCGCCGTCATGGCGACCCGTCGCCGGGGGAGTCAACGTGGCAGGTCGACGTGCCAGGCGGCACCGTGCACGTCACCGAGACAGCTGCTGGCGCGATGCTCCTCACCGGCCCGGCTGACCTCGTCGCACGGGGCACCATCCTGCTCCCCAGCTAACGCCCTTCGTCCGTCTTGAGGTTGGTGGGGG
>CAIVQM010000494.1 GCA_903908025.1 uncultured bacterium | reverse complement strand
GTTCGGGATGGTGGGCGACGACCGGTGTGATGGCGACGCTGCCGAGGGAGTCGACGGTGTCCCACCAGGGCTTTGCGACAACGAGCTCCTGTGCGGTACCGCCGATGAAGTCGGCCGACAGCACCCGGGAATGACGGGCGATGAGATCGCAGGCGGCGTACTGGTACTCGCGCTCCGGCAGGGACCAGAGCTCTCTGCACGTGCCCGACAAGCCGGGTTCGGTCATAAGCCCCAAGGGCTTCCAGGCTGCGCGGAGGGCGGCCCGCCGCGCTGGGGTCATGATCCCGAGGAACGGGGCGATGTCCTTCATGTAGGCGCGCATATGCGTTGCGTTGACGGGGTCGGCCAACGGGGTCAGCGCGGCCGAAGCGGCCTGCACCCACGGGTTCATCGCGCAGCTAGGCCGAGGCCGCTGGCGACCTGTCGCATCTGGTGGTCGAAGTACGCCTTGCGACTACGGACGCTGTCGGTGACGACGTTGTGCAGGTGGCCGTACAACTCGAACGAGATGGCTCCAAAGAGCCCGCTCCACGCGGCCATGCCGCGGAGCATCAGGTCGTCGGGCAAGCGGCCGTCGACGAAGGACTGGATTGGCGCAATACTCGCCGCGACCGTTGGCGGGACATCGGCCGCTGGAACAGGGGCACCTGACGCGTAGAGGTCGGCGATGATCGTGGTGAGGATGACGGGCACGCGGCTAGCCGGGGCGATGGTGTCCTGCGGCGCCGCGTAGCCGGGCACGGGAGAGCCGTAGATCAGCGCGTACTCATGCGGGTGTGCCAGGGCCCACGTGCGGACGGTGTGGCAGGTGGCGAGGAACCGACCGACGTAGTCATCGCGCGCGATCGATGCCTCTGCCTTCTCGACGGCGGTGCCGAGGCTGTCGTAGGCATCGACGATGAGCATTGTCAGCAGTGCATCGCGGTTCGGCACGTAGCGATACACGGCGGACGAGACCATGCCCAGGTCGCGCGCGACGGCGCGCAAGGACAGGGCCGCTGCGCCGTCCGCGACGAGGTGAGCGCGGGCTGAGTCGAGGATCTCGGTGGTGATCTCGGCGCGGGCCCGCTCACGGGCAGTGCGGGGTGCGTCGGGAATGGCCATGGCCACATCATGCCGCAGGAGGAGAGCAGTGGCAACAAACGAGAGCAGTGCTCTTGACAGCGACCCCCCACCGGGATTAACGTGAGCACTGCTCACACAACGGAGCACTAGTCCACAAGGAGTCCCATGTCTGCCCTGTCCGTCCCCCCGCTGGAAGGCACCCACCTCGTTGTCGGTGCCGGTGAGGTCGGTACGGCCGTCGCCCTGCTGCTGGCAGAGGCTGGCCGTCCGGTCGTCGTCGTGACGCGCAGCGGCAGCGGCCTCGAGCACCCGCTGATCCGCCGCGTCGCTGCCGATGCGTCAAGCGTCGATGCCCTCGTCACCGCCGAGCCGAACGCCGTCGTGATCTACAACTGCGTCAACCCCAGCTACACGCGCTGGGTCGAGGACTGGCCGCCGATGGCTGCCGCCTTCATCGCCTATGCCGAGCGCACCGGCGCTGTTCTCGCGACCGTGTCGAACCTGTACGGCTATGGCCCGGTTGATGTGCCAATGACCGAGGATCTCCCGCTCGCAGCTGCCGGCACCAAGGCGCAGGTGCGCGTGCGCATGTGGCAGGACGCCAGGACTGCGAACGATGCCGGGCGCATCCGCGCCACCGAGGTTCGTGGATCGGACTACATCTGCCCGGGGCCACAGAGCATGCTCGGTGATCGTGTGATGCCGCGCATTCTGACGGGCAAGGGAGTCCAGCTACTGGGCGATATCGATCAGCCGCATACCTGGACCGCGCCGGTGGACGTCGCTCGCACGCTGATCACCGTCGCGAGCGACGAGCGCGGCTGGGGTCGTGCCTGGCATGTGCCGAGCAACCCCCCGCGCTCCCAGCGCGAGGCGGTCGCTGACCTGTGCGCGGCCGCGGGTGTGCCGCTGGTGAAGGTGTCACGTGTCCCGTCGATCCTGCTCAGCGTCATGGGCCTGTTCCAACCCATGCTCAGGGAGTTGAAGGAGACCGACTACCAGCGCCAGCGTTCCTACGTGCTCGACGACTCGGCGGCCCGGATGGCCTTCGGCATCGAGCCGACCCCGTGGGATGACCTGCTCGCCGGGATGGTGGGGCACTACCGCACCGGTGGGGCAAAGGCCGCATAAGGTACCGCCATGACGAACGACGCAGCAGTCCACGCCGAGGGGCTGGTCAAGCACTTCGGTGACGTCCGGGCCCTCGACGGCATCGACCTCACCGTCGAACGAGGACAGGTGGTCGGTCTGCTCGGACCCAACGGCGCGGGCAAGACGACGACCGTGCGCATCCTCGCGACGTTGCTGCAGCCGACCGCCGGGGTCGCGTACGTCGCTGGGCACGATGTCGTCAAGGAGCCCGATGCGGTCCGGCATGCCATCGGGCTCACGGGCCAGTACGCGGCGGTCGACGAGTACCTCACGGGTCGCGAGAACCTCCGGATGTTCGGCGATCTTTACCACCTGTCACCGCGGTACGTGAAGGAGCGCACGGCCGAACTGCTTGAGTGGTTCGACCTGTCCGAGGCGGCCGATCGGCCGGCGAAGACCTATTCCGGTGGCATGCGCCGCCGACTCGATCTCGCGGCGAGCCTCATCGCCAAGCCGTCGATCCTGTTCCTCGACGAGCCGACCACTGGCCTGGATCCGCGGTCGCGGCTCGGAATGTGGGGTGTCATCCAGGCACTCGTTGACGAGGGCACCACGGTGCTGCTCACCACGCAGTACCTGGAGGAGGCCGACCAGCTTGCGCAGGACATCGTGGTTATCGACCACGGCCGGGTCATCGCACACGGCACGGCCGACGTGCTCAAGGACCAGATCGGCGGCGACCGGATCGAGATCGCCGTCACGGATGTCACACGTGTCGGCCGAGCGGTCGAACTCCTGCGTCCGGTCGGAACGGGCGAGGCCATCGTCGACGAGGCCCGCATCCTCATGCCGGTGTCAGGGGGCTCGACTGTTCTCGTCGATGCGGTGCGCGTGCTCGACAGTGAGGGCATCGAGGTGTCCGACATCGTCCTGCGCAGGCCCACGCTCGATGACGTGTTCCTCTCCCTCACCGGCCACGTGGCCGAGGAGGAGGCCCCAGCGGTTCCGAAGGCCCGCGGCCGTGGACGCAAGGAGAAGAAGGCATGACGACCCTGTCCATCGGCAAGCCGCAGATGCGCACGCGCCCGCTGTGGGGCTGGACGCTGAACGACGGCCTCGTCGTGGCTCGCCGCAACCTGATCCAGACCGTCCGCGTTCCCGAACTGCTCTTCTTCTCGCTCGTTCAGCCGGTGATCTTCGTGCTGCTCTTCGCGTACGTCTTCGGTGGCGCGATCCCTATTCCCGGTGACGACGGTGCCGATGCCTACCGTCAGTACCTGATGCCCGGCATCTTCGGGCAGACCGTTGCCTTCGCGGCGGCGTCAAGCACGGTCGGCCTTGCCGAGGATCTGCATAAGGGCATCATCGACCGTTTCCGCGCGCTGCCGATGTCGCCGCCGGCCGTGCTGCTGGGCCGGACCTTCGCCGACGCGGCTCGGCAGATCCTCGTCCTCGTCGTGCTGAGCATCACCGGCTACATCGTCGGCTGGCGGATCGACAACGGAATCCTCAACGCCATCTGGGCATACGCGCTTCTGCTGCTCTTCGCTTACACGGTTGCGTGGGTCGGCGCATGGGTCGGCCTGTATATGCCGAATCCCGAGACGGCGAACACGGCTGGGCTGGTCTGGCTGTTCCCGCTGACGTTCCTGTCGAACTGCTTCGTGCCGATCAACTCGCTGCCCGGCGTGTTGCAGACATTCGCGGCCTGGAACCCGATCTCCGCGCTTGTGCTGTCCTGCCGCGAACTGTTCGGCAACCCAACGGGAATCCAGCCGGACTACTGGCCGCTACACAACCCCGAGCTCTACACGCTGCTGTCCTGCACCACCCTCATCGCGATCTTCGCGACGCTGTCGGTGCGCCGATACACCCGTGCGACAAGCAGGTAGTCCGAGTAACTCAGAGGCGGAAGTAGCTGGCACCGTTGAAGTCGAGCACCGATCCACTCGCCCACTCGGCCTCAGGTGACGCGAGGAACAGCACGGCCTTGGCCACCTCCTCGGCGGTGGGCACGCGATTGAAGGGACTCTGCGCACGAATCTCATCGCCGCCCGGGCCGGCGAGTGACGCGGCGGCCATGTCAGTATCGACGAAGCCCGGCGCGATCGTGGTCACCGCAATGCCCAGTGGCCCGAGCGACTTGGCGATCGACTGCCCGAACGCGGCAATGCCGGCCTTGCTCGCTCCGTAGGACGGATTCTTCGGCTCGCCCCGGAAGGCCCCGCGCGAGCCGACGTTGACGATGCGCGAGTTGCCATGACGCGGCATGTGCTGCAGTGCGCACCACGTGACGTTGGCCGCTCCGATGAGGTTGACGCCGAGCGTCTCGGCCCACGCGCTCTGCCATTCGTCGTAGCTCACTGACTCGATGGGGTGCGCGTGGAAGACGCCGGCGTTGTTGATGAGCACATCGATGCTGCCGAGGTGGGTCGCTGCCTCGTCGACCATCGTTCGGATTGACTCCGGGTCGCGGAGATCGGCCTGTGCCAGCACGTGGCCGGACCCAGGCAGTGACGCCAGTACATCGTCGGCCGCTGACCGTGAGCCCCCGTAGTGGACGGCGACGCGATCACCGTGCTCCGCGAACACGCGGGCGATGGCTGCCCCGATCCCGCGGGATGCGCCCGTGACGAGGACAGATCTTCCTGACGGTGTCATGGATCGATCATCTCAGTCGATGCCGATGCAGGCGGCCGGCTCAAGCCGAGTCTCGGGCCCGCACCGGCCACAGGAACGAGGCCAGCACCGTGATGACACCGGCCGCGAGGGTGGCCGCGACCCGGTAGGGGGCGGTGCCCGAGACCGGTTCCCCGAGCAGGGTGAACAGGGCGATGACGGTTGTCGTCAGCCCGACGACGGCCAAGGCGTAGTTCGCCTGGAGGAAGACGAGGCTGACGAAGACGCCACTGCCGATGATGATGACAAGGGCGTACGGACCCCTGTCGAGGCCGTCGATGAGGACGGCTGCGGCGAGGATGCCGGCGAGCGTCCCGATGGTCCTTTCGACGACCCGCGTGGCCGTGCCATCGCGGTCTGGTCGGGTCATCCACGCAACCGTCATCGGGATCCAGTACTCGTGGGGCCAACTGGTGGCGTTGGCGACGGCTGTGGCGGCGACCATGGCGACCGCGAGTCGGGCGCCGTGGCGCAGGAACATGTCGTCTTTGGCGGTGTGCGCACGAAGACGGCCGAGGATCCCGTCGGCCCGTGGGCGCGTGCGGCGCAGTGCGCGTGGGTGCCGGACCAGGGTGGGGACGACGGCGACGGCGATCTGGACGACACCGCCGAGGACGACAACGAGTCCGATCTGGACAGCCCCGCGATCGGACGTCGGAGCCCCGGCGAAGACCGCGTACACGACCAGCATGAGCAGTCCGTTGAGAGCACCTCTGGGCCCGAGGGCTCCGGCGAATCCGCAGACGAGCGCAAGCGCAGCGACCGTGAGGAGCTCGAAGTTCCCAATCTCTGACGTGAGCCCTCCGACAAGTGCACCCATCGAGACCCAGAGCGTGGTCCACGACATGCTCCGCCAGTGGTCACCGATCACCTCGCCCGTGTCGGCGATACCCGCGAACCACGCACCGACCGCGATGGGGAAAGCCAGCTTCGGATCACCTACGGCGATACAGGCGGCGGTCAGTGCCGCCGTAACGAGGGCCGATATGAGGGGGCGACGCCACTTGAGCTGATCGCGTCGGACGTGCGTCGTACCGATCAGGGTGGACCTCAGCGCGAATGACACGGGGCGAATCCTGTCAGGGTCTGGGTTCACTCGCGCATGGATGCCCTTCCCTCCTACGATCAAGGGGTACGCCCCAACCGACTCACCACAGGAGCTCTGCGCCATGACCCTCGATGCGCCCGACGCCACGCAGGAATCAGCGACATGGCCACCCAATGATCCGGCTACGTGGCGCAGCGTGCCAGCGTCGTCCACCCCGGTGGACAAGGACCGGGTTGCAGCCCTGCTCGCCGTCGAGTGGGAGACGTTCGTCGAGCGCACGCCCGCCTCGGCCGTCCACAACGTGCGCGCCAGCAAGTCGCTGCCGCTGGGTGTGACGTCGTCCTTCCAGCACTGGGATCCGTACCCGATTTCGATCGCCTCGGCCCGCGGGGCCTGGCTCACCGATGTCGACGGCCGCCAGCTGCTCGACCTCTCGATGGGCTTCGGGGCGATGCTCGTCGGCCACCTGAACCCCGTTGTCGTCGAGAAGGTGACGGATGCCCTGCAGTCGACGGGCACCCTGTTTGTCACGCCGTCCCCGACGGCCACGGTGGTTGCGGAGCGTTTCCAGGAGCGCTTCGGCCTTGAGCGGCTCCGCTTCACGAACTCCGGCACCGAGTCGACGATGTACGCGGTCCGCACCGCCCGTGCATTCACGCACCGTCGCGGCATCGTCAAGATCGAGGGTGGCTACCACGGCGGCTACGACGCCCTGTCCGTCTCGGTGAAGCCCGATGTTGCTGAGGCGGGGCCTGAAGGCTTCCCCAGTGCCGTCGTGCCGTTCGAGGTCGAGGCCGGC
>CAIVQM010000493.1 GCA_903908025.1 uncultured bacterium | reverse complement strand
GCCAGTGCCTCCAGACGCGGGTCGGGGACCGGCACCACGGCGTGGTTACGCTCGATGGTGCAGAACGGGTAGTTGGCCGCCTCGGCGTTCTGGGCCTTGGTCAGGGCGTTGAAAAGGGTGGACTTGCCGACGTTGGGCAGTCCGACGATTCCGATGCTGAGGGCCACGTTGCCAATCCTTAGTAGTTCACAGGTGCCACGAGTTGACGATGTCGCCGCGGTAATGGCGGCGGGGCCACCGGGGCCAAGGGTAGACGCATGCGCCTGCGCGGCCTGCCACGCGTCGAGGCCCCTGCCCAGCCCGGTCGGCACCCTTGACAGTGAGGTGCGTGTAGCGCCACAATTCCTGACAATGTCAGGTAACCCGAACGCCATCAGTTTTGAACCCGCTCCCGGGCAGGGCGTCCTGGGCGACCGGCGAACCCTGCGTCGGGTGGCCACCCGCGCGGAAATCGTTGCTGCCGCCTGGCGGCTGGTGCGGCAGTCCGGGCTCGCCGGCCTGTCCATGCGCGAACTCGGCGACAGCGTCGGGATGCGGGCCCAGTCGGTGTACTCGTACTTCTCCTCCAAGGACGACATCTTCGATGCGATGTTCCGCCAGGGCTACGAGGAGTACCGCGCGACGATCGGCCCGCTGGCCGACGCGCAGGCATCCGACATCACGGCCTACCTGCAGGCAATCGCGCAGGGTCACTTCAGCTTCTGCGTTGCCGACCCAGCAAGATTCCAACTCCTCTTCCTGCGCACCGTCCCGGGATTCGCGCCTTCGGCCGCGAGCTACGCCACCGCCGTCGACGCGCTCGGGCGACTGCAGTCTGGTTTCGAGCGGGTCGGAATCACCGACCCCCAAGCAGCCGATCTCGCCACCGCCGTCTTTACCGGCCTGGCCAGCCAGCAGTTGGCCAACGACCCGGGTGGCGACCGATGGGGTCGCCTGGTGGACCGAGCCGTGTCGATGGTGCTCACGGAGGTTGCGCCGCACCTACTCGCCACTCATCCGAGCGCCTCAAGGGAACGGAGCACTCCATGACAGTCCGGAACGAAGGAGCAATCGAGGCCGCCGCCATCAGTCCCCTGGGGCATGACGAGGCGCAAGACCTCTTCATCGCGGAGGTCGGTCGGACGACGGAGCTCCTTCGGACACTCAGCCCCGACGACTGGAGGAGCCAGACTGACTGCCCTGCCTGGGATGTCCGGCAGATGTATCTCCACGTGCTTGGCGCGCATGAGTCCGGCGCGTCCACCCGGGAACTCGTGCATCAACTCTGGGCCAGCTCGCGCTACCGACGCGCCCACGGCGGACCACCACACGCAGCGCTGTCCTATGTGCAGGTCGCCGAGCGCGAGAGTCTCACGCCCGCTGATCTCACCTCGCGCTTTGAGAAGGCGGGACTGGCTGCCGCGCGTAGCCGGCGCCGGATGCTGGCGCCGATCAGAGCAATTCGAATGAACGCCGACCCCGACTACGAGAAGTGGTCGCTCGGATACCTCAACGACACCATCTACCTGCGGGACCTGTGGATGCACAGGGTTGATGCGACGCGTGCAACCAACCGGCCCATGATCCTGACCCCCGAGCACGACGGCCGGATCGTCGCGGACATCGTGGCTGAATGGACTCGGCGTCACGACAAGCCCACCACCCTGGAGCTCACCTCCCAGGCGGGTGGCACCTACGTCAGCCATGGAGGCGGGGAACGAGTGACGCTTGATGCGGTTGAGTACTGCCGCATCCTCGCGGGACGAGCCCCGGCGCAGGGCCTCATGACCACGCAGGTGCCGTTCTGATGCCTGGGCACGATCGCACCGCACCGGCCGACACTCGTGACATGGTCATCGTGCACGACGCGCTACGACGAGACCTAGCACGGGCCCGAACAACCATCGGGGGCCCGTCTGCCATTGCGGAATCACAGCGACGGTCCCTGTCCGATCACCTCCGTTGGATGATGGACTTCCTCCAGCACCACCATCACGGTGAGGATCACGGGCTGTGGCCGCGAGTGCGCGCGGCGAATCCCAAGTCATGCGAACTGATCGCTGCCATGGAAGTCGCGCACCGCTCGGTTGACCCTCGGTCGACCCAACTCGACCATGCTGCGTTCGCCTACCGCGACGGGGGGTCAGCATCCGACGTCGTCGCCGCGATCGAAGATCTCGAGTCCGTTCTCCTGCCCCACCTTCGCGAGGAGGAGGAGCAGACGCTTCCCGTCGTGTCGGCATCGATCACGCAGGCCGATTGGGACGCCTACAACGCCGAGGAGAACATCGCCACCCGGTCGCAGTTCCAACTCGGGATCACCGGCCACTGGATGATGGACGGGCTCACCCCTGAGCGAGCAGCGCTCGTCACCGGCCTCGTGCCCCCCGTACAGCGATTCGCGCTCGTGCACGGAATCGGACCGGTGTACCGAAGCCGAGCCAAGGCGCGGTGGGGAGGCCGAGCGAGCGACTACGGGATGCGTGCCTAGCTCCCACCATGCTCGGTGCCCGTTGAGTACGGTACGCAGGTGACGTCGTTCGACAGCGGGAGCGGGCGGGATCCCATCGATCCCGACTTCGCCGCGCTCTTCCGCCCCGAGGACGCCTCCCCGCCAGAGGAACCGGCGCTGGACGAGGCCGAGGAGCCGGACGACGAGCCGCACTTCGAGCCCATCGTCGATCCCGTTATCGACCCCCGTGACGAGGAGGCCGCCGAGGAGGCCGCCGTTCTCGCCGAGCACGCAGAGCCGATGCTGGAGCCAGCGCCCATGCCTGCTCCCGATCCCATCGCCGACACCGGTCGGCTCTTCCGCAGCCAGGGCGTCTCGGGCCACGACGAGGCCGTGCTCGCCCTCACCTCCACACACCTCGGCCGGCTGCGGACTCTGGACCGGCAGCGCGATGGCGAGGAGGCCGCCGTCCTCGTCGATGCCGGACCCGTCGATCCCGCTGACCTCGACGAGCACGCGATCCCGCCCGTCGTCGCGCCGGCCGAAGGGAAGCGAGCCATGTCGACCCGCCATCGTTCGCGCCACATCACCGGTGGGGCCGTCTACATCATCGTCATCGGCGTGACGCTCCTCGTCGGCTTCGCCAATGCCCTGCTGGCCGACGGCGATATCGGCTGGCCCACCGGCCTCGCACTCCTCGCCAGCAGCGTCTACGCCGCGTTGGTCGTCCGACGCGAGGACGACACCGTGGCGATGATCGTGCCGCCGATCGCGTTCCTGGTCGTCGCCCTCACTGCCGGGCAGTTCTTCCTCGGCTCGTCCGCGGGCTCGGTCCTGAACAGGGCGGTCGTCGTCTTCTTCACGCTGGCAGACAACTGGGTGTGGGTCATCGGCGCGACTGTCGCCGCCCTTGGCATCGTGCTCGTTCGCCGTCGACGCGCTTAGCGCACGACGGCAGGATCACTACTCGCGCGACGTGGCTTGGTGCGCGGCCTTCAGGTCGCGGCGCAGTTCCGGCGGCAGCGAGAAGATCAGGCTCTCCTCTGCCGTGTGCACCTCCTCGACGGTGCCCCAGTCACGATCGCTCAGCCACTTCAACACGTCATCGACGAGAATCTCAGGAACTGAAGCGCCGCTCGTCACACCGACCGTTGTGCACCCTTCGAACCATGTCTCGTCGAGTTCGTCGGCCGAGTCGACGCGGTAGGCCGACTTCGCCCCGGCATCGAGCGCGACCTCGACCAGTCGCACGGAGTTCGACGAGTTGCCCGAGCCGACAACGATCAGCACGTCGCACTGCTCGGCAATGTCCTTGACGGCTGCCTGCCTGTTCTGCGTGGCGTAGCAGATGTCGTCGCTCGGCGGGCTGACCAGATGGGGGAAGCGCTCCTTCAGCGCGCCCACGGTGGCGAGCGTCTCGTCCACCGACAGTGTCGTCTGCGAGAGCCATACGAGCTTGTCTGTATTCGGCACGTCGAGCGCCTCAGCCCCATCGATGTCCTCGACCAGGGTCATGACATCGGGAGCCTCACCCATCGTGCCGACGACCT
>CAIVQM010000492.1 GCA_903908025.1 uncultured bacterium | reverse complement strand
CGAGCAGAACGTTGTGGTGGGTGATCGCAGCGACGTCGGGGACGACGTCGTGATCCACTGGTCCCCGCGCCACACATTCGGTCTCGATGGTTCCGGCGGTGCATCGGTGGGTGTGGATCCGGAGGTCCTCGCGCTGGAGGCCGTGAACGCGAGCCTCGTCTCAGACGCTCCGGAGGCCTGACCGTGGTAGCTGTTGTCCCGTCGACCGCGGGCTCGGTGCCTCCCATCGTGACGGCGCAGCGCCCGTCGCGGACGGGCTACGTGCTCCTGTTCCCAGGCATGGCGTGGCTGGGAGTGTTCTTCGCCATTCCGTTCGTCACCCTGTTCCTTACGAGCCTGCAGCAGCCCATTCCCGGCAAGTCTGGGAAGTACAGGTTCGGGCTCGAGTTCGGCAACTATGTGACCGCGTTCACCGAGTACTGGCCGGTCTTCCTGCGCTCGTTCGTCTACGCGGGCATTGCCACGGTGCTGGCGCTATGTATCGCCTACCCACTCGCGTACTTCATCGCCTTCCGTGCCGGCAAGTGGCGATCGCTCATGCTGGTGCTCGTCATCGCACCATCGTTTGCCTCCTTCCTGCTGCGCACCTACGCCTGGAAGACCATCCTGTCCGACGAGGGCATCGTCACTTCGACGCTCAATGCCCTCCACCTGCTGCCCGACGGCCGCATCCTCAACACGGGCATCGCCGTGGTGGCGGGCCTGACATACAACTTCCTGCCCTTCATGATCCTGCCCCTCTACGCGGCTCTGGAGAAGATCGATCCTCGCCTCATCGAGGCAGCAAGCGACCTCTATGCGTCCCCGCAGACCGCCTTCCGCAAGGTGACGTGGCCGTTGTCGATGCCCGGTGTCGTGGCGGGCACGCTGCTCACGTTCATCCCGGCGGCGGGTGACTACATCAATGCGGAACTGCTCGGATCGACGGGCAACCGCATGATCGGCAACGCCATCCAGACCAACTTCATCGAGTTCCGCGACTACCCGACCGCCAGTGCGCTGTCGTTCATGCTGATGGCGGCGATCCTGGTCCTGGTCTTCACCTATATCCGCCGGGCGGGAACGGAGGACCTCCTCTGATGCGGTGGCTGCGAAAGAACCTCGTTGGGATCATTGCGATCCTGGTGCTGATCTACCTGTTCATCCCGATTGCCGTCATCATGCTGCTCAGCTTCAACAACCCCAAGGGGAAGTACAACCTGAGCTGGAACGAGTTCTCGCTCGATGCGTGGACGAATATCTGCGGTGTGCCCGGCGTGTGCTCCTCGTTCGTGACAAGCATCGAGATCGGAATCATCTCCACCCTGATCGCGACGGCACTCGGGACGATGATCGCCTTTGCGCTCGTCCGCTACCGCTTCCGCGGACGCAGCACCACGAACCTGCTGATCTTCCTGCCGATGGCAACGCCTGAGGTCGTCATGGGTGCGAGCCTGCTGGCCCTGTTCCTCAACCTGCGCTTCCCGCTCGGGCAGGGGACGGTCATCATCGCCCACATCATG
>CAIVQM010000491.1 GCA_903908025.1 uncultured bacterium | reverse complement strand
GATCTATACAGCGCCGACCGGGCTCTTGTCATCAGCGGCCGATGGCTCGGATCGATCTGGGTCCTCGACAGGTCGATCAGCTTGACCAGGCCATCGGACACGGTGGCGTCCTCCGGCTCGAGGTCAGCGGGCCGGCCCGGCCACGCCTAGTCACCCCGTTCGTCCGTGACGGCGGCGTCTCCGAGCTCGAGGTGAATCGTGGTGCCGATGACGGGCAACGTCACCGCCTCGGCGGTCGCGTCGTAGCTCGCGAACAGCAGCCCCATCCACACGAGCGAGGAGACGAGCAGCGCCGCACCCCAGCCTTGCTGCGCCGTCGGAAGCGCATTGGCGCTGGGCGCCCTCTTACGTCCCGTGAGCATGGCGGTGGAGATGTTCTCGCGATGGCGAAGGGTGTGCACGACCAGGCCGAAGAGGTGGGCGGCGATCAGAACCAGCAGGGCATATGCGAGCAGGGCGTGGAGCTCGTCGGCCGCTTCTCGCTCAGGGACCAGACCGGTCCACAGCAGGATCGGGACGAACGCGAACATGGTGAGCGCCACCAGTGACGTGGCTGGGTTGTGGACGGGGTACCGAGCGGCGGAACCGGTGACGATGCCAATGAAGTACGCCAGCGTCTCGCGAGGTGAGAAGACCATGGTGCGCAGGCGGTTGTGTGGGGTCCCGAGGATGCCGATCACGCTCCTGACGATCAAGAGGAAGACCGCTGCGATCCCGAACACCATGTGAAGGCCGAAGAGGCGCGAGGAGTCCTCCCCGACCACAGCCAATCCCAACGCCGCGACACAGCACACGGCGAAGAGCAAGTGGAACACCCGGATGGGGGCATCCCAGATCAGCACCTTGGGCAGGCCAGCCTCGTGCTGAGGGAGTCCCAGTGGGTCAGGAGGCTCCCTCAGCTCCAGGCGGTCAGAGCGTCGCGCGTACGACACAGCGTTCCTCCGTGACCTGGTTGGTTGCCGTGGCGGTGATCCTGTCGGTGCCAGCGTGATTGGTCAGCAGCCGGCTGACGGACAGCGTTCCACCGCCATCCTCGCTGTCGGCCCGCTGAGACACCGTAAGGGCCTTGACGTTCTCGTTGTAGAAGCGCACCTTCCACATCTGCCCCGCCTGGTCGGTGTGCAGCTCGATCTCTGCCTCGACATGGCCGTCATCGTGGCTCAGGGTGAGCATGGCGTTGGCGCCCTGGGTGCACGTTGCCGTGGACACCACGCCAGGACCGACCGCCGACGCCGTCGTCGGTGCGCTCAGCACCAGCAGCGAACCGACGACCGCTGTGGACAGAATGAGCATTGGTGTCGTCATGGCGTGCTCCTCAACGTTGCGATCCCGCTATCGGTGGCCCCCGATACCGCGTCGGTGACACCCGACAGATCGGTGACCTGGGTCACGGCATCCGTGACGGCACCGAAATCGGCGGGAATCTCGACACCGAGAACATCTCCGGCACCGGCAATCAGGTCCTTGATCCGCTGGAACATCGCTTCCTCCTCTTGTCGGTCCTTCCGAGAGCCGCGGACAACGTCAGCTGGCGCATGTGCGCCCGCGTCTACGCGGGGGCGAGAGCGCGGAAGAATCCTGACCTTGCCGTGATCCCTCCTTGCGAACTACCAGCCACGTTGCCTGGCCTTGCATAACTCACGATGCCGGCCAGGCATGGCACACGCATGAGAGGCCGATGAGAGAACTCTCATCGGCGGAGGTATCAACGGGATGGCTGTCGATCTGACTGACTCACGTTGAGGCGCCGGCAGCCAATTCGCGCCAGCGCAACGCTCTTCGTCCAGCGAACGTCAACGGTAACCCCAGACTGCTCCGCCTGTCCCCTGCGACCAAACGCCCAACAGTTACGGACGATGCGGGCTGGGTCACCCGCGTGAGCCAATCGCAGAGTCCGCAGGCACCGCTCCACGCCGAGTTCAGCCAAGCCGCCGTCCTCCCGTGACTAGCGGACGAAGTCCTGAGCATTCGCACCGAAAGCGATCGGGTCAGCCGGGGTGGCGTTCGGGAAGACCTCGGCTCGCACCCGGGTGCTGGAGACGAACTGGACGAGCATCATTCCTGCCTGGAACGCCACGTCTGGGTTACCGCCCTTGTTGCGGAGCGCAAATGCCACGGGCGCTCCCCCGACCGGCACCTGCGCCGGGTCCGGTCCGTCGATGAAGTCCACGGTGTTGGTCGTCCGGTTGCCGACCAGGATGATCGAGGGGTCGATGTTGTGCAGGAAGAAGGCGAGTGAAGGCTCGGCCCGCGCCTTCCCGTCGATCAGGTCGGACTCCTTCCACCAATTGCCGTAGAGCCCGCCGAGGCCGTCGAAGTTGTACTGGCCGATGCGAGGCGCCGGACGGTCGGGAAGCTTGGAGTACAACTGCGAGCGGAGCGGTTCGACGAAGTACTGATACGGGTCAACGGAGCGGTTCTCGCATGCTGAATACAGGTGCTGGGTCGCTTTCGGGGCCACCGACGGAGCGTCGTAGTCGATCGCCCAGAAGTCCGTCGTTCCCAGGTGAGGCGAGCCGGAAGTGTTCCCGAGGAGGGTTCCGCCCGCGATCGGAATCCGCAGGCTCGTGCTTCGACCACTCGTCAACGGGCCGATCGCTGCCAGAAGGGTCGGCTCGAGTGACGTGAAGTGGGTCATCCGCAGGAAGAAGTTGGCCGTGAACTGGAAGGTGAGGTTGTAGTCGTCCAGTCGCTGGTCGGGCACCGCAGACTGCCAGCGTCCAGCGGTGTAGCCGATTGCCACCAAGGTTCCGTCGCCGACGGCGTACGTGGGCTGCGGAACGCGGGTCCTGAAGGCGGGTGATGAGTGGTCGGACGGGATGTTGTGCGCGCCGCCACCGGTTGACGCGGTGATCTTCGGTCCGGAGTCCGCCTCGCCCATGGGCACGATGGAGTCGAGCACCTCGATAGGGAACGGCAGGTGCCGGAACGTTGGTGTGCCGTGCTGGGTGAAGTAGTTCTCGGTCGAGTCGTATGACGATCGGTAGCAATCGGCCGTACCGTTTGCGGATTGCCCCGAGTTGCCGGTTCCGGTGTTGCCACCGTGAGCGGCGACGTATCTGCGGATCTGTGCCGCTGTCGCGTAGCGCCAGACCTTCTTGCCTTGCCACTTGGTGCAGGCCACGTACTTGTGCCCGACCGGCTTGACGACACCCGTCCTCGCGCAGGGTCGACCCACTCCGTCAGCGGCCACCGCCGGCGATGACAGCCCGGCCAGCAGGACCACCGACGCGGCCGCCACTACCAGAGAGCGAGCGCGCATGAGAGCCTCCACTTGAACGATGCCCTTCGACGTGGGTCGATGCAACTTCTGCGCCGATGCGACGCGCTCGCAGGCGCGGCACAGGTCGGCGCCTACGACACGTCGTCGGATGATTCCCGGCTGGTCCGCGTCGGTCGTGGCTGCGTCGAGTGCTGCGACTCAGCCGATCACGGGCAACTTATCGTCGATGATTTGCGGGGCTAGGCCGACTGGTCCGCCGCCGGATACGGCCGCTAGGTCCGCGTCTGACAGGTCGCGATTCGCTGCTGCGGCAGTCAACTCACCGGTCGTGACGTTGAAGCCGTGCTCGGCTGCGATCCGCTGCGCGCCTTCCGGCGTCGTGGCTGCGGTCAGTGAGGCTGCGAACGCGGGGTCGCTGGCCCGCCGTGCGTTGAGTGCGTCGATGTGGTCCTGCGACATGGGGGCTCCGTGGTCATAGGCCGCGGCGCGTCCCGAGACAAGGAGCATGGCAGGTCCGGTGGGGTCTGACTGGCGTTGCCCTACGCCGCCACATGCGCGATCCGCGTCCAGGCTCGCTCTCGCCGGTCGGCGTCGGCCTCAGGGTTGACTCGTTCCCACGCGACAATCGTCAACACGGCGGCATCGGCTTCAGGGCCGATCAGCACGGGGTTGACGAAGTAGCGGGCCTGACGCTCAAGGGTGGCGGTGTCGACGGTCATACGGGGGTCATTCCCAGGGCGGGGCGGGACCAAACCTCGCTTGAGGGAGTTACTACCGGCCGCGTTGGCGCCACTCCGCTAGGTGACCTAGGTGCACGTCTAGGTGCACGGGCATTCTCCCAGAAACGACGAAGGACCGACCCGATGGGCCGGTCCTTCTTCGATTGGTAGCGGGGAGAAGGTGAGGATGCACGATCCTTGGGTTGCGAACCCCCGCGAGCTACCCTCACAGACAGCCACTTCTGCACCCCCCACTGCAGCCCCTGGGGGGCAAGCCTGCACCCCCTCCGCAAGCTTTCGTCTCCGCCACTGGCCGTCGCCCCGCTACCGTCGCGCCAGGAGTTCGAGAAGGTCATGGTTGATGAAGAGCCTTTCCCTTCCGACCTTGATGTCGGTCAGGACCCCCACACTCACGAGTGCGTCTAGCCATTTGACTGCAGTCGGCCGCGAGACTTCGCATCTAGCCATCACTGTGGAGATTCGGCAGTACGGCTGCTCGAACAGCACCGATTGAAGTTCGCTGTCGGCGCTTCCACGGGATGCCGCACGAGCAGTGTGGGCGAAGCGCTCTTGTAGCGACTTGATGTCGGCGATCTTCGTCGTTGTCTGGATAGATGACTGGGCGACGCCCTTGAGGACGTATCGAATCCAGTCTTCCCAGGCATTCTCCGCCGTGACCTTCAACAGCAGCCGGTAGTAGTCGGCCTTCGTCTCGATGAAGTAGCGCGACAAGTACAGCAGTGGCTGCCCGAGCACGCCCGCGTCGGTGAGCATCAAGATGTTGAGGATTCGACCGGTGCGGCCATTGCCATCTGTGAACGGGTGGATCGCCTCGAACTGGTAGTGGGCGGCCGCCATGCGCACGACCGGGTCCATGCCGTCGTCGGCGTGGATGAACCGCTCCCAGTCCGCGAGCATCCCCGCGATGACCTCCTGCCCCTCGGGCGGGCTATAGGCAACCTCCCCCGTGGAGGGATTGCCGATGCGTGTCCCAGGCAGCGAGCGCAGGTCCATGTGATGGCCCTTGATCGTCGTGCACACCTCCATGGCGACCGATGTCGAGAGCCCGCGCGAGCGAACATGGTCGAAGCCGGCTCGCAGTGCGGACCGGTAGCGCAGTGCTTCCTTGGTCGCGGGATCGGCGTGCGCGTCATCCTCGGCATGACGGAACAGCGCGTCAGTTGTGGTGACGATGTTCTCGATCTCTGAGCTCGCCTGAGCTTCCAGCAAGGGAATCGCGTTGATGAGGACGGCTGCGTTCGGGATCGATGCTGCGGACTCATCGAGACGGGCCAGCGCGGCACGGGCCTCCACCGCCTCCTTCAACACGGCACGAGTCTCGAGTCGATCCGCGTCCGGGGGGGTCGGCAACTCGTTGTAAGGGACATCCCGACGCCAGCCCGCGGTCATGGATCGACCTTGACACACATAACGTCGATATGTAAAGAATTTCTTGAATTCTTGCTATATCGGTAGATCATGGTCATTTCCTTGCCATGTACGACACGGCGCCCCTCACCCCCCGGTGAGGGGACTGCCACCGCCTTTGTTGCCTCGAGTGACCCCCCTCATTGAGCAGTTACCCGACCCGTACAGGTGGACCGCCGTCAACGATGTCGTGAGACATCACAGTTGGCCGTAACGCCTCCACGGTGGCGGCAATCGCTACGGACTGTTCGGCAATCTCCCGTCCCATGATCGTCTGCATGTCTCGCTCCGATTGATCGTCGATTCCGATGGATGCGCACAGTTGCAGTCAAAGCAACAGTTCCTCACGACGCTTGTGACCCGATTCCACGCTCGCACCGCGAGGCCCGCCATTCACCCAGATGCTCCGGCTGCGACGCGAACCCGCTGGCCGGAATCGACTCCCGGACTGCCAGCCCATCCTCAAGTCGAAGAGATGAACTGGCCCAGCCGTTCGAGCGCCTGCGAACGGCTTGCGCGAAGGAAGACCGGATCGCTCCCCGCGCGAATCAGCACCAGCATCCCGGTCACGATGACCGTCATAAACGCCGCCAGCTCATCGATCGGTGCGCCGTGGGTCAGGCGACCCTCAACTCGCGCGTTCTGCAGTGCGTTGCGAAAGGCCTTCGAGACCCGTTCCAGATAGCGATCGGTCGACAGTCTGCTCATCTCGATGGTGGGGGCCAGCTCTACTGCAGCGTTGCAGGCGAGGCACCCGAGTTTCGATGCTGTCACCTCGGGGCCGCCGCCGAAGTAGTCGAGTACGGCTTCGATCTCGTCAATAGAGGCGCCCTCCGCCTCCATGCCGCCGAAGTGCCTGGTGACGATGAGCTCGTGGTAACGGTCCATCGCCTGGACGTAGAGCTGCTCTTTGCTGCCGAACTCCGCATACACGCTGTAGGAGTTGATCCCCATCGCATCGGCCAGATCACGCGTCGAAGCCGCGTGATACCCCCGTTCCCAGAACAGGTGCATCGCTCGATCGGTGACCTCATCCCGGTCGTAGGTCTTCGTTCGTCCCACGGTCCCTCCGGGCACCTCATGATTTGGATATATCCAACCGTTCGCTTTGTTATGGTACCCCCGTCGAGCCGACGGTGCATCGACCTCCCCTCGGAAGGAACAGGCAATGACCACAGTCAGGAAATCCGCCAAGACGATGATCGCCGCTTCCCCCGAGGTGGTGTGGGCGGCGCTCGACGCGCAGTTCCTCGACATCTCGGCGTGGGCCGGCGGCGTGAAGTCGTCAGTGGCCAACCCGGCAACGCCCACGGGGATGAACGGGAGCGCCTACGGAGGACGGATCTGTGACGTGGACGGAGTGGGCGTCACCGACGAACGCATCATCGACTTCAATGCAGACAACCGCACCCTCACCTACTCGGTGCACTCGGACGGCCTCCCGTCCTTCGTCACTGGCCTCCAGAACACCTGGACGGTGCGATCTGATGGCGAGACGGGATCAGTGGTCGACGTCGAGATGGCCGCGTTCACAAAGGGCTTCATGGGCATGGTCGGCGCCATACCCCTTGGACGCATGCTGGGCAAGGCTGCGGTCGGGCTGCCCAACGATCTCAAGGTGCACCTTGAGCAGCACTCATAGAAGTATCGAGATCACAGACCTCGGCCAGGTGGCCGAGGCCCGGGATGTCGACCCTCAAGGTGCTGCCACTCGGGTCAGGGAAGGCTCACGATGCGAGGAAAGACTTACGAAGGGCTACCCACAGCTCCGGAAACAAGAAGGTCCCGAGACATCCAGCAAGGATGTCTCGGGACTTTCCGGTGGTAGCGGGGACAGGATTTGAACCTGTGACCTCTGGGTTATGAGCCCAGCGAGCTACCGAGCTGCTCCACCCCGCGTCG
>CAIVQM010000490.1 GCA_903908025.1 uncultured bacterium | reverse complement strand
TTGCCGACAATGTCGCCGATCTGCAGCGCCATGTCGGGGACGTCGAGCGGATCATCGGACTCGAGGTAGGCGATCCCCATGCCGCCACCGAGGTTCAGCTCCTCGATCTCGATCCCCTGCTCGTCCCAGATGCGCTGCGCGACCGTGACGACGCGTGCCGCCGCGACCTGGAAGCCGGCCGCATCGAAGATCTGCGAGCCGATGTGCGAGTGCAGGCCCATCAGGTCGAGCGACGGCAGCTTCGCGATGCGCCGCACGGCCTCCTCCGCCGCACCCGATGCAGCTGAGAGGCCGAACTTCTGGTCCTCGTGCGCTGTGGCGATGAACTCGTGCGTGTGCGCCTCGACCCCGAGCGTCACTCGCACGAGCACCGGCTGCACCACACCGGCTCGTCCAGCCGCGTCGGCGATGCGGACGATGTCCTCGAAGGAGTCGATCACGATCCGGCCGACGCCGGCCTCGACGGCAGCCTCGATCTCGGCCATCGACTTGTTGTTGCCATGCATGAGAAGTCGGTCACCCGGAACACCCGCACGCAGCGCCACCGCTAGCTCGCCGCCCGACGCAACGTCGATGCCCAGACCCTCCTCCGTGACCCAGCGCGCGACCGTGGTCGACAGGAAGGCCTTCGCTGCGTAGTAGACGAGACGGGCACCCGCTTCGACGTAGGCCGTTCGGTAGCGCCGGGCCCGCGTGCGCAGGTCATCCTCGTCGAATAGGAACAGCGGTGAGCCGTATGCAGAGACCGCATCGCGGACGTCGACTCCGCCGATCACCAGGGCACCATCACCGTTGCGTCGCGCGCCCGTGGGCCACACCGCAGGCGACAGCCGATTCATTTCGTCGGCGGAAGACGGACGGGCCACCGACGCATGGTCGGCGACGACGTCGGCGTGGAGCGGTCCGGCCGGGTGTGCGCGCATACCCGAAGGCTAGGGCACGCGGCAGGAACTACCCCGCCAGGAGTTGCGAGACCCGAGCCGGCGACAGGCCCAGCAGCCGGGCCACGTCGCGGACCGTGAAGCCCCGCTCGCGCAGGTCACGCACCGTACGCCGCGACTGCTCGGACGCGACAGCCTGCGCCTGTGCTGCCTTCAGACTGGCCGCCAGGGTCGACTCGACGATCGACTCGACGTCCTTGTCCAGCTCAACGCGCAGGTCGAGCTTGAAGCCGTTCGGAGGGACCGATGTCGCCATCGCGACCGCCTCGCGCGCGACCGCCTCTGCCTGCTCCAGCCGACGGCACTGCGTCCAGATCGACCGTCGCGGCACATCGATCGACAGGGCCCACCAGTCGTCATGACGTGCGGCATGCACGACGTAGGTCTTCATCGCGCCTCCTCCTCGACGAATCGCCGGGCATCGCGCAGGATGCCCTGCGCAGTGCGTTCGTTCACCTCGCGGTGGCGCGGGACCGGGATCAGCATCCGACCGAGTTCTTGGATCAGGTCGCGTCGCTTCACGCGCATCAGTCAAGGGAGATCGTAACCGGCAAGTCAAGACCCCTGCACTAACCTGTGGATTGTCGCACCGTCACTGCCACGCTCACGCACCTTGCGCCGTGTCACGGATCCTGGAATACCCGATGGGACCCGATGCGTCGCCAGCGGATGCGGCTTCCGTCCGCTAGGTCAACAAACTCGAAGGTGGCTCGTCCGTCCGGAGATGCGTCAGACCACGTCATCTCCCATACGCGAGGTGCACCCACCATTCGGCGAGCGCGCAGGCTGCCCGGCCATACGAAGCCGCCTTGGTCTGCGACATAACCGTCACAGGCTGCGCTGAAGGCCGGGATGACTGAACGAAAGAGGCGCCGGTGCTCGATGGGCAAGGCGCGATAGTCGTTGTCGAACCGCGGGGTTGTTTCGAGCTTCACGCGGGAGCGATGGCGTCAAGGTGCGAGAGAAGCGCATCGGCATCATCGTGGACGGTGATCGCGCCACGCGCCACGTGCACCTCGACCTCCCTCTCACCTGTCTGCCACTGCAGATCCCAGAACCAGGCCTCAACTGCCGGGACAGGAACGACTGGCCGTAGTTCGAGCACTCCGTCGGCGCGCTCAGTGATCTCAACCTGCGCACCGGGTTGGTCCAGCCGGTAGCGGCGACGCAGGCCTGGCGGCAGCGCAACCGTGCCGCGACCCTGGATCGCGAGGAAACCGTGGAAGAACTCGGAGGTGCTCATTATTCCAGTGTTGCCGTATTGCTGCATTGCCGTCAACCCGTAATACTGCACCGCACCTACTCCGTCGCAGCCCTCCGCAGGTCCTTCATCAACACGAACAGGCTCAACGGATCCACCGGCGACGGCTCGAACTCGGCGAGGTGCAGGTAGAAGGCGCGTGCCGACGCATCCTTCGCGTGGATGCTCACCGCACGGATGCCGATGATCTCCGAGACCTCGACCGACTTGAGCAGCGCGAAAGCCAGCAGATGTCGGCCCACACCGCGACCCTGGTCACGCAGGTCCACGCCAAGTCGGGCGATGACCATGATCGGGATGGGATGCCGGGGCACGCCCGCCGCGATCCAGTCCGGGGCGAGATCACGCACGATCGAACCCGCGGCCAGCGAGACGAACCCCGCAACGCGTCCATCATCGACGAGGACATAGGTCGACGACATCCCGGATCGCTCGTTGACCAGAGCGTGCCGATTCAGCCACGCATTCAGAGCGGCGTCGCCACAGTCGAAGCCCGCGGTCTCGTGCGCATCGAGCTTCTCGAGTCGACTCACAGGTATGCGTCTAGTCGATGTTGGTCGCCAGCAGGGCCGCGAGACGCGGCTTGTGGACGACGGGACGGTCCAGCATCGTGTGGAGAGCTGCCCACTGCTCGTCGGAGGCGATGAACAGGCGGCGGTCCATGAGGACCTGCTCCGCGGCCGAACTGGCCGAGTCGAGCACGAACTCCGACACGGTCTTGTTGGCCGCCTCGGCAGCCGCGCGGATGAGCTCGTCCTGGCGCGCGTTGGTCCGAATGCTCAGCCGTCGGTCGCGCTGCCCCGGTTCGGGGTCGGGCAGTGCTGAAGCGAGTGCCATGCGCCCTCCTCAGAACGTGTACACCCAATGTACACACACCTAGGGACGCCGACCAGCCCGAAGAGCCCGCTACATCCGCTCCGGCGTGCTGACACCCAGCATCCCCAGCCCGTTGGCGATCGTCTGCCGGGCCGACGCGCACAGCCACAGCCGCGCCACATGGATTGGGGCAAGTTCCTCGTCGCCGCGGGGCAGCACCCAGCACACGTCGTAGAAGCGGTGGTACGCCGTGGCGAGGTCCTCGAGGTAGCGGGCCACCCGATGCGGCTCGCGCAGCTCGGCGGCGCTCGCGACGATGCGCGGGAACTCGCCGATCATGCCGAGGAGGTTGTTCTCGCGCTCGTGGTCGAGGAGCGACGGGTCGAAGTCGGCGGCACGCCAGTCGATGCCGAGCTCTGCAGCGTTGCGCAGCACCGACGCGATGCGGGCGTGCGCGTACTGCACGTAGAACACCGGGTTTTCGCTGGTGGCCCGGATCATCTCCTCGATGTCCAGGGTCAGCGGCGAGTCGGCGGGATAGCGCGTGAGCGTGTAGCGCGCGGCGTCGACGCCGACCTCCTGCACGAACTCGTCGAGGGTG